>JAHEAK010000435.1 GCA_024642805.1 Kofleriaceae bacterium
CCACCAAGAATTAATGCCAGCAATAGGCCTTGGAGTTTGTCGCGTAAATACAGGCCCAACGTACTATGGTTAAAATCATAGCGTTGTTCGATACGAAAAGTGGAATATAAACCAAACGGCAGTTCCAACAAGCTGGTAATGAGCAGGGAGCCGAGGATCAGCAACACACCTTGCCATAAGCTGGCGGCGACCAAACTGTTGCAAAGCTGCGCCAGCCACATTAAACCACCACCGAACGTCCATACCAGTAACAACAGCGCACTGTAGATGAGTTCGATACGTGCGAGTCGAATTTTCTCCTGGGTATAATCCGCGGCTTTCTGGTGAGCAGCGAGTGTGATTTTATCGACAAAGGCCGCAGGAACTGCGTCACGATGTGAAGCCACCGCGGTAAGTTGCCGCTGATATAACCACCATTGCACGGCGAGCACGCAGCCCAAAAAAAAATGGCCGCAATCGCTGGATTGCGGCCATCTTCACAGGCCTCATCGGGCCCGCATGCACTCGGCCTGAGCTAGATGAAGCTATCCAGGAGCGCGCACAAGGGCTGTCCTGGGCAACACAGATCCGTGGCGAGATCCGGGTACTGCTCGCTGTGCACGCACACCTTGGCCCCTTGGCTCGGGTAGTAGTAGGCCCAGAAGAAGCACATCTCGTCGTTGACGCCGTCGCCAAACTTCACGTTGCCACCGCTCTGGTTGTCCCATGAGCAGGAGAAGCTGAAGCCACTATCGGCGGCGACGGACTGGAAAGGATCGAGCATGACGGTCTCAGGCTCTTCCCAGCTAAAGTTAGGCACGTCGTAAAGCATGGTCGGCGTGCCATCTGGGCCCTGCTGGTAGCCGACACTCACGTCGGTTCCCCACTGATGGGTGTGCCCGGTGATACCGAAGATGTTGGTGCCTTCGAGCTCGGCAGGCAGCGGCAGGTAGACCGGTCCAAGGGTGGTTGCCCCGGGTGGCAAATCGATATCCGGGTTGCCGATGAATAGGAAATCGGCTTCGTTTTGGAAGTCTGCCTCGGCGACGGTCGTGAAGGTCGAATCGACTTGAACCGTCTGCACGTCGGCGGTTGCGTTGAGGAAGTGCAGCTCGAGGCGCACCAGCTGATTGGGCTCGAAGGTAAATGCCACGCCTTCGGGAAGGGTCAGCACCTCTTCAGATTTCTGCGTGATCATGAGCGGCGCGCCCGCGGCCGGATTCAAGACGTCGGCAAAGGGCTGGCAATCGTAGGGCTCGATGCTCTCCTCCCCTTCGGCGATGCGATAGATGATGAAGTGGTGCGAGACGCTGCCAAGGGCGTTGTTGATCTGCCCAACGCGAATCTGCCTGTCGTTGTTGAGGCGGCGGATCATGCACTTGGTGTCTTCGGTGCCTGGCTCGACGTCGTAGGGACCCCAGGTGGTGGTGAAGGTCTCGCCAGAGCGCGTGTCAGCATCTGGGCCTTGCGGTGCAGCGTCGCTTGCGGCCGGATCGCCGTTTGGATCACCTTTGGGTGAGCTGGAACAGGCCGACATCAGAACAAGCAGAGCAGATAGGCAAATCAATCGATTCATAAGGTTCCCTTCTCGAGCACGTGCCCAAGTCCTGCGCGCAGTATGCACAAATGCCGCGGCCATTGAAAAGCACGGAGTCTTTTCACGGCCAAGAGGTCACACCAATCCAAACCTGTGAGCTCCAAGAGGGGCTCGGCGTCGAGCTGGAACTACTCGGCGCCCAGTTGTCGGAGGGCCTTGGCCGCGTTGTCGCGCTGTCGCTTGCTGCCGCTTTTGGCGGTCTCGCGCAGGTAGGGAATCGCGGGCTTACCGACGACGTCGACAAGGAAACTGAGGCCAAGCCCAGGCTTGGAGCGCGAACTCAGCGATCGCAGCGCCGCCTTGATCAGCGCAGGATCTTCGCGCAAGCCCTTGTCGAGCTCGATGCTCTTGCGAAGGTAGCCAAAGCCATCCTGCCAGTAGAGCTTCTGCATGTAGGCCAGGCCCAAGAGGTAGTTGGTCTGGGCGTTGCCAGGCCACAGCGATTGCAGGCGCTGGAGTGCAACCAGGTTTTCAGGCCCGCGCTCGTTGGCAATCTCTTCGCGTAGACGCTCGAGTTCTAACTCCAAAGCGGCGGCCAGGACTTGCGGATCCTCGGTGATGCGATCGTCGAGCTGCACCGGCTCCATGACCATGGTTGCCTCTTCTGCCGGCTTGTGGGGCTTGCCACCCGAGACCACTGCCGCCACCACGATGATGATCAAGATGAGCAGCGAGCCCGCGATGGCCATCAGGCGTTTTTGCTTGGCGGAGAGCGTGGCCGCCGGCACTCGGGGCGGAGCCTGCGCCGACTCGAGCAGGCCAGGCGCGCCGGCCACGATGGGCGTCTCGTCCTGGCGCGGCAAAGCATCGCTGCTGGCGGGGGGACGCAGCTCGACCAAGAGGGCGTCGATACGGCTAGCAAAGATCTGCGCGCTCGCAATGCGACGCCCCTTGTCCCGCGCCAGCCCCTCACGCACCAAGAGCTCGACACCAACCGGCACGCCTGTGCCCGAAGGCGTCTTCATGACCGGTGGGTCTTCCTTGAGGCGGCGCTGCAGGGACAAGAGCTTGTCCTCTGGTTCGTAGAAGGGCGGCTTGCCGACCAACATCTCGTAGAGCACGAGCGACACCGAATAGATGTCAGTGCGTCCATCGATTTCCTCGCCGGTAGCCTGTTCGGGCGACATATAGGTCGGGCTGCCGATGGCCATGCCGGCTTCGGTCAGGTCGCTGGTACCGCCTTGCTCGCGGGCATCGCCGAGGAGTTTGGCGATGCCAAAATCGAGGATCTTGACCAAGACCTCGCTGTCGTCGTGCCTGACCAGAAAGATGTTGTCGGGCTTGAGATCGCGATGCACCACACCGACGCCGTGCGCATGCGCCAGACCGTGCAAGATTTGCTTGGTAATCTCGAGAGCCTCCGCGATCGGTAGTGTGCCTCGCTCGTCGAGCTCGTCGCCGAGCGACTGGCCTTTGAGAAGCTCCATCACCAAATAGGTGGTGCCGTCTTGCAGCTGACCTGAGTCGGTGATGCTCACGCAGTTGGGATGATCGAGCCGACCCGTCGCAAAGGCTTCTCGCATGAGGCGCTCATTGACGACCGCCTGATCGCGAAGCTCTCGATGCAAGAGCTTGAGCGCAACGGGTCGTTTGATGCCGACGTGCTCGGCCTTGAAGACCATGCCCATCCCCCCATGGCCAAGCTCTTCGACGATGCGATATCGCTCGTCGATGAGATCACCGGGTTGGATGTGTGAACCGCCTGCGACCATCGAATGGCAGATTATAGGCACATTCTCGAGCGCGCGCGCTCAAGCTAGCACTCGGCTAAAGGCAGCCTGTCGGCACGCAAGTGAGCGCCAGTCGGGCCATGCCCGGGCCCTGCCTTCCTCGACCGGCGCGCACCCAGACGATTTTGCCAGCTACCTTCGCTGTATCCCACACCGCCAGACGCTACCTTCGCGCCATGATATTGCAGAAGGTTTGCAGGGTGTGGACGGCGATGGCCCTTTTGCTGGTGGCCTGCGCGAACGACGAGGGTGGCAGCAAGCTCCTCGAGCTTCAAGAGTGCAATCCCCTTGGTGGCAATGCCTGTATCACTCCTTGGCCGAGCAATCTGTACGCGATCAAGGATGACAACAGCGCTACCGGCATGCGTCTGGACATCGCAGAAGGTGCACTGCCAACAAATCTCGACGGCATCGCCATCGATCCGACGCCACTCAATCGCATGGACGGATTTTCCGCCGCTGCGCCCATCATCGTCTCCTTTGCCGATGGCGTCGATGGCAGCAACCTGGTTGGCAATACCCACATGGCCGATAGTCTCGAAGATGCTAGCCCGACGGTGCTCGTCGATATGACGAGCGGCGAACGCGTCGCTCACTTTGCTGAACTCGACCTGCGGGAACCGGAACGCACCGACAAGCAGGCGCTGTATATTCGCTCGGCGGCGCGGCTGCGCCCGGGCACTCGCTATGCAGTGGGCGTACGAAAAAGTCTCAAGGATCTGCAAGGCCGCGACTTGCCCATCTCGCCCGGTTTTGCTGCCCTGCTCTCGGGCAAGCGCACCAAGCACGAGCGCCTGGAAGCACGCCGGCAGAACTATCAGGAGGTGCTCGCTGCCCTCGAAAGCGCAGGAGTAGCAAGCGACGATCTGGTGGTCGCCTGGGATTTCACGACCGCTTCGGACTCCTCGATTCGCGCCGAGCTAGTGGCGGCACGCGAGGCCGTGCTCGTGGCTGCTGGCGACAAGGGTGCCAATCTCAGCTTCGCCATCGAAAGCGAAGAAACCAACGAGCTTGGCACACGGCGTATCGACGGCACCTTCCTGGCGCCCAACATGCTCAGTAACGATGGCGACTTCACTCCGAGCACGCGCCTTGTGCGGGATGCCGACGGCGAGCCAAGCGTCGTGGACCTGCAACCAGTCGCCTTTACGGCGCTGGTGCCTGCGTGCGCGCTCACCTCGCCGCAGCCCGTACCGATCATCATCTACGGGCACGGTCTCTTGGGCACACAGGTCGAGGCGGCCAGCGCTTCGCAGCGCGCGCTCAGCGAGAGCATGTGCGCCGTCGTCGTCGGCACCATCTTGCGAGGCATGAGCAGCTACGACATTCCCAATGTCCTCCTCACCCTCAACAACTACAACCAAGCCGACAGCGTTTTCGATGCGCTCACCCAGGGCATCATGCATCACCTGTCCCTGGTGCAAGCCGCACGGGGACCGATGGCAACCGAGCTCTTCGTCGACAGCGAGGGCAAGAGTCTGGTCGACATCGAGCGCATCTACTACTACGGCCTCTCGCAAGGCGGCATCTTTGGCGCCACCATTGCCGCCTACGACCCGCACATCACACGGGCCGCGCTCGGCGTCGGAGCCGCCAACTACTCGCTCATGCTCGAGCGCTCGCACGACTGGCCCACCTACCGCACCGTCGTCATCGGCGCGTACGACGATCCGCTCAACGTATCGATCATCGTCAACTTGATGCAGACTCGCTGGGACCAGAGCGAGCCGACAAACGTTATCGCCGAGCTGCCAGGCGCGCCCATCGCCAACACACCTGACAAAGAGTTTCTCTTGCAGGTCGCCATTGCCGATAGTGAGGTTCCCAATATCGCGAGCGACTACCTGGCCAGG
>JAHEAK010000436.1 GCA_024642805.1 Kofleriaceae bacterium
CGCGGCTTTCCGGGCATGGCGCATACCGGCGCCGCGCGGGCGGGCGTCGAGAACCTGACCATGAGCCTGGCCGTGGAGTGGTCGCGCTACAACATCCTGGTCAACGCCATCGCCCCCGGCATTATCACCTCGTCTGGGACCCAGCAGTACCCCAAGGAGATTCTTGCCCAGGCCATCGACAGCTGCCCGGCCAAGCGCGCTGGCACCGTTGACGAAGTGACCGCCGCCATCCTGTTCTTGTGCTCGCCGGCGGCCCAGTACATCACGGGCACGACCCTGCGCATCGATGGTGGCCACGCCCTGCGCGGCGACACCTTTCCGCTCTGAGGGCGCGCGCTAAAGGTCCGCTCTACGTCGGCCGCTCCGACGGGGCCGCTGCTCGCCTCCTCGGGGGCGCGTCGGCTTAGAATTCTTCTGGCTTCAGCGAATGCAAGATGACGATGACGAAGGCGAGCAGGCTCGGCAAGAGCGCCAGCGCAATCGAAACCTCGGCCGCGTCGCGGATTCGAGGAGCAGAGAAGAGCAGAACGACGGCAGCGGTGCCGTTGATGGACAGCGCAAAGGCCCAAGCCACACGAACGGCGCGAACGACGAAGTAGGAGCAGGCCAGTTCACCGAGACCGAGGGCGGCAATGGCCAGGTTCAGCGGGTACGAGGTGTGCGCGTTGAGAAAGAGGTGCGTGGAAAAGACCAGGAGACCAAGGCCGATCAGGGCACCGAGCAACGCCGCAGTAAACGAGGGTGAAGACGCGCTGAGGGCAGCGCCGCTCTTGCTCGAGAGACCTGCGCTAGAACCGGGTGCTGTGCTGGACTGGGCCATGGCCTACCTACTTTCGCTTCTTGAACATCTTGGACCAGAAGCCGGATTTAGGCTCCTGCATGTACTCGTCGCTTGGCTCGGGGACCACGTCTCCGGGATCGATCTCTGGAGCCATGTCGATCTCGATGGCTGCTGAGGCGGGCGGTCCAGGTGGATTTGCGCCCCCGCGTGTCACAGCCGTTACTTGCTCGATGGGGCTGTTCTCGAAGCTTGGCAGCCTTTCCTCGAGGGGCAAGGAATTGGTGGAGGCCTCGGCGTCTTCCAAGTCCTTGGTGTACTCGCGGCGAAACTCTTTTTGCATGAAATCGCGCAGCTCGCGGATGTCGAAGCGGTAGCCGTCGAGCACGGCCTTGAGGTCCGCGTGCAATTCCGCTGAGTTTTGGTAGCGCTCGCCGACGTCACGAGCCAGCGCCTTCATGACGATGCGATCGAGCTCGGGCGACACCCGCCGATTGAACTTAGAAGGCGGATCGACTTCCGCTTTGCGGACGCGCTCCATGAGGGCGAACTCGGTATCACCTCGAAAGAGCTTCTCGGTAGTGAGCATCTCGTGAATGATGATGCCGGCCGAGAAGATGTCGGTGCGCTGATCGACGGGCATGCCGCGAATCTGCTCTGGCGACATGTAGCTGAACTTGCCCTTCAAGATGCCAATCTCGGAGGTGAACTTCATGAGGGCTTGCGCGATGCCGAAGTCGAGCAACTTGACGTCGCCGGAGTAGGCCACTCGCACATTGGAGGGCGAGACGTCGCGATTGACGAGGCTCAGAGGCCGACCATCGGGGCCGGTGAGATTGTGGGCAAAATCCAGGCCCTCAGCGATGCCAACCCCGATGTGAACCACATGCGGCACGGGAATGCGCAGACTGCTCTTTTGGCAGCGACGCAGCACCTGCGTGAGATCGCGACCGCCGATGTACTCCATCGCGATGAAGTGCCGGCCATCGATGTCGCCCAGCTCGACGGTCTCGACGATGGCGCGACTCTTGAGCAGCAAGGCCAGCTGGCCTTCGCGATGGAACATATCGACGAAACGCGCCTCGCGAGCCAGCTCCGGTCGCATCACCTTGATGGCCAGAAGTCGTGGTGGTCCTTGGGGCTCGATCAGTCGCGCGCGATAGACCTCGGCCATGCCGCCTCGAGCGATGAGCCCGAGAAGGTAGTAATGGCCGAAGCGCACTGGGTCGGAGGGCGAGCCCGGCTGCAGCTTCGCCGGTTTTCTAAGACTACTATTGCTCATGACGGCCAGGACTGGGGATTCCGGCGCTCATGATAGCAGTCATGAACCACGAGTGGGCAGGGAGTGTGGACTTTGTTAGGCAACTCCCCGGCCCGGGCGATTGAGCCGGATATCCGAAATAGATATAGTTACCCGGCCGCGCCGCTGGGGTGTAGGCATACAGCGGGCCGCAAGCTTGAAAGCAATCTTACTAGAACGGAACCCCTTGGTTCGGCGCTACATAGAGCGCTTCATGCGTTGCGCCGGGTACGAAGTCGTCCCCGTCGAGGACCCGGCGCATGTGGACAAGGCCCTGCCCGGCGCCACCCTCCTGGCCGCCGACACCTTTGACGCCGAGACGGTGGTCAAAGCCGTCGAGCAGTACCCCGACTTGAAGACCGTGCTGTGGACCGCCGAGCCAATGGACAGAGCACTGCGCTTTGTGACCGGGCACCCGACGATGTCCAACATCCTTGGCCGCCCCAACTTCGATAGCCCGCCGCGCCCGTGGGAACTGATGATGATCCTGCGGCGGCTCGCGCGCCCCGAGGAAGGTGGTCCGAAGTTCGCCTGGTTCCTCGACTGGGGCTTCTCGGGATTTCAAGAGCGCGTCGACACGACGGCAACTCGCGATCGCCTGGTCTCCAAGGTTCAGGACTTCGCGCTGCACATGGGTGCTCGTAAGAAGATCGCCGAGTTTGCAAACGAGGTCGCGCACGAGCTGCTCATGAACGCGATGTACGACGCGCCCGTCGACAGCGCCGGCGTTCCCAAGTACGCGCAGAATCGCAAAGCAGACTTGCGCTTGCCCGATGGCGAGCAGCCAACTCTCAAGATCGCTTCGGATGGCAGCAAGCTGTGCATGCAGGTTACTGACCCCTTTGGCGGCTTTCTGCGCGATCGCGTCTTCGCGGGCCTGGCACGCGGGCTCGACGGCGGCCAGCTCGACACCTCGCACGGCGGCGCGGGTCTGGGCCTCACGGTGATTCACAATGGTTCGGCGGCGCTCTTCATCGACGTCATCAAAGGCCAGCGCACCGAAGTCACTTGCGTCTTCGAGATGGACACGCAACACCGAGACTTTCGCTTGCAGCCCAAGTCGCTGCACTACTTCTATCGCGACAGCTAGGCAGCGTCTCGCGCGTCGAGTTCTGCGCGGCGTGCATCGCGAGGCGTCGCGCATGTCGAGGCACCCATGCGGACAGCGTGCCGACAAGCGATGAGCAGCGCTGGCTAGGACAGAGCGCTAGGAGAGAGGGCTGGCGGCGAGGCTGGCGGCCCGTGCCTGCGCGACCTCGATGGCCTCAAGCACGGTCACGCGATCGGTTGGCTTGGTGATGTAGTTATGTAGCTGGCCGCTCTTGAGAGCCTGCTCCATCTGTTGCTGCACGGTGAAGCCGCTCAGGATGATCCGCACGATCTCTGGGCGAATTTTCGTGGCTCTGGCCAAAAGCTCTAGCCCCGTCATGGAGGGCATCTTCAGATCGCTGATGAGCATGTCGTAGTGATTGGCCTCTAGCAGTGCCAGGGCATCGCTGGCGCTCGAGCACTGGCTGGTCCGATAACTCGATCGCAGTACTCTGGCCATGAAATCGAGGATGTCCTGCTCATCATCCACAAGCAGGATATGTAGCTTTTCACCCGACACGGCTCGCGATTCCGTAGGTACACCCGGGTGGATCCAAATTCAACATTGCGGAACATCATGGGATCAATTGTGATGACTACGGGGATTCGATAAGCTTTCGGTTTGTGACCTTCGTCCTTAGGTCTGGAGCCCTATTTGTCGAGACACCGAGTTCTGGCGATCTCCCCACAGTTGGATCAACTACGTCGGATTGTTGAGATTCTCCAGCAGGCCGGCGCGGAAGTTGACGCCGTGCGCAGCGCCGCGGCCATCGAGTCTACCCACGTGGCCCACCGCTACGTCTTCATCGACATTGGCAACTGCGAGCACGACGATCTGAAGAGCATCCTGGAGCGCACCTCCGAGCGCACCCACATCGCCATCATCGCCGACAACGCCCCCTTGCAGGAGTTCACCCACCTGCTCGCGGACCCGCGCATCAATCACATCATCAGTCGCGAGGAAATCGAGCGCGGCGTGTTCGTCACCGCCCAGAAACTGCTCACCGGCGACATCTTCGGCATCGAGCGCTACCTGCCCGATGGCACCCCCGTTCACTACTTTCGACTCAACGATTTCAAAGGGCGCGGCAAGGCCATCGACACCGTGCTCGACTTCGCGCGCGAGTCGAACATTCGCAATCGACTGTGCACGGGCATCGGCCAGGTCTGTGAAGAGCTGCTCATGAACGCGCTCTACGATGCGCCTGTTGACGAGAGCGGCCAGCAGGTCTTTGCCGAGGTCGATCCGCACGATCGCGTTGAGAGTTGCTCGCCACGGCCGGTCTCGATCCGTTACGCGGCCACCGAGACCCAGTTCGCCATCGCGGTTCGCGATCGCTACGGGCGCCTGGCCAAAAACACCATCATTGCCTACATCAACAAGTGCCTCACCTCGCCAACCCAGATCGATCGCAAGACCTATGGCGCCGGTCTCGGCCTCTACCTGGTGGCCAACGCTGCCGCCAGCTACGTCGTAAATGTCGCCTACGACATCGCCACCGAGGTAATCTGCACCTTCGATAGGAAGACGAAGCTGCCCCTTCGTCTAGTTGGCGTTTTCATACACCCCGGAGAAGCGGAAATGCTCGCACAAGGGCCGACCCCGGAGACGCAGCGCCACAGATAGAAGCCGATGGAGCGCAAATTTGGCCCCTACACGCTGATTCACCAGGTCGCCGTTGGCGGCATGGCAGAGATCCACCTTGCCCGCACAGAGGGAATCGCCGGCTTCGAAAAGTACGTCGCGATCAAGATGATCCACCCGAACTTCTCTGAAGACGAGCAGTTCGTGCAGATGCTCATCGACGAAGCCAAGATCACCGTTCAACTCACGCACGTCAACATCGCCCAGACCTTCGACCTGGGCCGGGTCGGCGATACCTACTACATCACCATGGAGTTCGTAGAGGGCTGCGACCTCTACAAGCTGCTGCGAACGGGCTCTGAACAAGACATCGACGTACCCATCGATGTGGCA
>JAHEAK010000437.1:0-1281 GCA_024642805.1 Kofleriaceae bacterium
AACATTGTCGCCCGCCGAGTCGACGATGGAAGCGTCTGAGCGATCCGCGCTGCCTTCTCCAATCTGCACCGTCGTCGGATCAACAGGGCGAAAGACTTCCAAGGCCTCGTAGAAGTCGAGGTAGCCAAGATCCGCCATGCGCCCCGAACGCCAGCGGTAGCTCATCTCCTCGAGTTCAGCAACCGGCTCCGATCGCGCAGACATGAGGGTGTGTCGAGCCATCTGCATGTCGGCGCGGTACAGATCCTCGATGATGGTGTGCACGAGCTTGTGTTGCACGCTGTCGTCGGTGGTGATGACGATTTGAAAAAAGGTATCGGGGGTCTCGAAGTAGTCGCGCTCTTCTTCCTCTGGCACTTCTTCGTCGAGACTTTTGTCGTAAATCTGGCAGTAGCGGGCCAGGGTCAGTGCCGCCAGCTCTGGATCCAGGCCCTCCCAAACGCGGCCGAGAAACTCAAAGCCGTTCTCCTGGATGGCAGCCAGCCAGGGCAGCATGCTGTCGACCATCATTCGGTCGCGATCCCAGACTTCCATGTCGATGCAGCCCTGAATCTGCTCGTTGCTGCACAGGGAGAGCAGCTCGATGGAATCTCCGAGGCCAACTTCGTTGATCAGAAAGTAGAGGTCGGTGACGGAGAGAGCCTGCACTTCGGCTTCGGCCCGATCCGAAGAGAGCAGGGCGTCAATGCGCTTCTCCGCCCGTGGACTGGCCAGCGCGGTTCGGAAACGCTCCAGAGGGATGATTCGTGCGGCAGGCTGGTCCGTCATGACTTGCTGCGTATACCGGAGCCCGCACAGCAGCGCCAGCTTGCGTGAGCCGCAGACGCCGGTGACAATGGCCCGGTGTTTCCAGCCGCCCTCGAGCGCTTTCACGGCAAGATCTTGGTCGCGTGCTCTGGCGGCGCCGACTCGGTCTGTCTGGCGCACGGCGTGCTCGAGCATGCCTCGACACATGGACGCACTGCGCACCTGGTCTACATCGATCACGGCCTGCGCCCGGAATCGCAGGCAGAAGGCCGTGCGGTAGTGGCGCTGGCCGAGCGCATGGGCGGCCGTGGCCACGTGCGCGAGGTGGCTCTCGCTCCGGGTGCCTCCTTGGAAGCGGAGGCCAGGCGCGTTCGCTATCTGGCCCTCGACCTGCTTGCGCAGGAGCTCGAGGTCGACTGGATCTTGCTCGGCCACACCGCCTCCGATCAAGCCGAGACCGTGCTCATGCGTATCTTGCGGGGGACCGGTGTCGCTGGCCTGGCGGGCATGGCCTGGCGACGCGGTATCTACGCC
>JAHEAK010000437.1:1291-5140 GCA_024642805.1 Kofleriaceae bacterium
GTCGTCGGCACGATCTGGCCTTCGTCGAAGATCCGATGAACCGCGACCCCCGCTTCACCAGAGCGCGCATTCGCCACCGCTGGCTGCCTGCGCTGCGCGAGGAAAATCCTCAGCTCGAGGCTGCGCTCTGTCGACTGGCGCAGTCGGCCCGCGACCAGCGCGAGGTGCTCGATTGGGCGAGCGCGGCGCTTTTGCGCGCGCATCTGGATGCGCAGGGCGCTCTGCTGCTTGGTGCCTGGCTCGATGCTCTGCCCGAGAGCCTTGCCATCCATCTGCTGGCCCAACACGCGAGGCAAGCGCAGGTCGCAGAGCTGGAGGCTCGTCACCTGCGCGCCATCCTCGAGCTGGCCCGCGGTCCCGGGCATGGCAGCGCAGAGCTGTCCCTGCCAGGAGCGAGGCTCCTGCGTCGTTACGACCAGCTCTTCTACCGTCTGGCCGGGCACGAGGAGCTCGAAGAGGGCCCGCAAGATCCAGTACGCCTGGCCGCTTTGCGTGCCTACGCAGACGATGCGCGCTTCGAGTTGCGCTGTTGGCGGCCCGGCGACCGGATGCGCCCAGCTCGACTAAAAGGTCATTCAAAAAAGCTCAGCGACCTCTTTGGCGCCGCGCGAGTACCAGCCGCCCTGCGAGTGCAAGCGCGGGTGCTGGTTCGCCTCGAAGATGCCGAGATCGTATGGGCCGAGCACATCGGCCCGGCTTTTGGTGAGACGATTTCCCTGGGCTAGCGGCGCGGGCCGGGGACAGCTGCTAAGTATCCGATGGGCATCGAGCGCGCTCGGCCCGCTCAGAACGTCGCGTCCTCGAAGCTATCGATTCCCCTCAAATTCTCCCAAGTCATCAATTCCTCCAAGAGAGTAGCGCCCCGCTGGTCGGGAGCCTTACAATTAGCCCCGGTTCGCGCGCGCTGCCTGGCGACGAACCCTGAGAAACTTCTCGGAAACTTCTCGAAGGTTACGCACATTGAAACAGTCACACAAAACGATCCTCCTTTGGGTGCTGCTGATCCTCATGTTTGTGAGCGTCTACCGCGTTTTCACCGACAGCGGCGACAAGGAAGAAAAGAAGAACGTCAAAGACTTACAGGCCTTGGTCTCGTCGCCCGAAGCGGCAAAGACGATCAAAAAGGTCGTGGTTCAGCCGCGCGAAAACGACGTCGCCAAGTACATCGTTCACTTTCAGAGCGGCGGCCCCAAGACGGTCGTCATCGGACCCTACTCTGGCACCAGCAACGACATCCTCAAGGCTCTCGAAGTAAACGGAATCGACTGGGACATCGAGCCAAAGGAGAAGAGCACCTTCTGGGAGTCGCTCATCATCTCCTGGCTGCCGATGATCTTCCTGGTGGTCATCTTCCTGTTCTTTATGCGCCAGCTGCAGAGCGGCGGCGGCAAGGCGATGAACTTTGGCAAGTCCAAGGCGCGCCTGCTCAACGAGACCCAGGGCAAAGTGACCTTCAAAGATGTCGCTGGCGTCGAGGAAGCCAAGGAAGAGGTCGAGGAAATCATCGCCTTCCTCAAAGACCCTAAGAAGTTCACCAGGCTCGGTGGCCGCATCCCCAAGGGCGTTCTGCTCATGGGCAGCCCGGGTACCGGCAAGACCTTGCTGGCTCGCGCCATCGCCGGCGAAGCCAGTGTTCCCTTCTTCTCGATCTCCGGTTCTGACTTCGTCGAGATGTTCGTAGGCGTGGGCGCATCCCGCGTGCGCGACCTCTTCGAGCAAGGCAAGAAGAATGCGCCCTGCATCATCTTCATCGACGAGATCGACGCGGTTGGTCGCCATCGCGGCGCCGGCCTCGGCGGCGGTCACGATGAGCGCGAGCAGACTCTCAATCAGCTTCTGGTCGAGATGGATGGCTTCGAATCCAACGATGGCGTCATCCTGGTGGCAGCGACCAACCGCCCCGACGTGCTCGATCCTGCGCTTCTGCGCCCAGGCCGATTCGATCGCCGCATCACGGTGCCGCGTCCAGACGTCAACGGTCGCCACGGCATTCTCAAGGTTCACACTCGCAAGGTGCCCATGGATAGCAAGGTCGATCTGATGACCATTGCCAAGGGCACGCCGGGCTTCTCTGGCGCGGATCTGGAGAACCTCACCAACGAGGCCGCTCTGTTGGCCGCTCGCCACGAGAAGGACCGCGTCGAGATGCGCGACTTCGAGGACGCCAAAGACAAAGTGCTCATGGGCACCGAGCGCCGCTCGATGTTCATCTCCGAGAAAGAGAAGCGCAACACGGCCGTTCACGAAGCCGGTCACGCGCTCATCGCCTTGCTCATTGGCGGCGACGACGTCGATCCGCTGCACAAGGTCACGATCATTCCTCGTGGCCGTGCCCTCGGCCTCACCCAACAGCTGCCCGCCGAAGATCGCCTGAGCATGAGCCGCGAGTTTGCGCTCAATCGCATCTGCATCATGATGGGCGGCCGCTGCGCTGAAGAGGTCGTCTTTCAGCAGCGCACCACGGGCGCCGGCAACGACATCGAGCAAGCCACCAACATGGCTCGCAAGATGGTGACCGAGTGGGGCATGAGCGAGAAGCTCGGCCCGCTCAATTACGCCGGCGGTGGCCACGAAGTCTTCCTTGGCCGCGAGATGACCCAGAAGGCCGACAACTGCTCGGAGGAGACCGCGCAACTCATCGATTCCGAGGTTGGTCGCATCGTCAACGAGCAGTACGCGCGAGCCGTCGAACTGCTGACCGCGCACCGCGAGGAGCTGGAGAAAGTCGGCGACGTCTTGCTCGAGCACGAGACTCTCAGCGGCAAGGAAATCGCCACGCTCCTGGCGGGCGGAACCATCGAGCGCAAACCGACGCCAGAGGTCGAGGAGAGCGAAGCCAAGGCCGAAGACGGCGAAGGCAAGCCAAGCAAGCGGCCCTCGCTCTTTCCACCAATTCGCCCCGTCGGCAAGAAGGACCCTGATCCAGAGCCAGCATGATTCAAGCACCTAGCCCACATGCGTCTATGGTGTTGCCGAGCGCCCTGGAGTTTCGCAGTGGCTGCTTGAATTGGTCGCGCCCATACGTGATGGGCGTGCTCAACCTGACGCCTGATTCCTTTTCCGACGGTGGGCAGCTAGTCGGCCTGGAAGGCGCCATTCGCGCCGCTGAGGAGATGGTGGCCGATGGTGCTGACATCCTCGACATCGGCGGCGAATCGACACGGCCTGGTGCGCTGCCTGTCAGCATCGACGAGGAATGCCGACGCATCCTGCCCCTCGTCGAGGCTCTTGCCGCCCGCTTTGCCGTGCCGCTCTCGGTGGACACCTGCAAAGCCGAGGTCGCTCGACGGGCCGTGGCAGCAGGCGCTGAGATCGTCAACGACGTCAGCGGCGGACTCTTTGATGAGAGCATGATCGAGCGCGTCGATTCGCTCGGCTGCGCCTTCGTCTGCGGGCACGTGCGCGGGCGCGATCTGGCCGCCGTACACGCAACGCTGGCTACCAATGCCGACGAGGTTCTCGCTGAGCTTGTCGCGCGCATTGCCAGCTTGCCGCTCGGATTGCGTGCGCGCACCATCGCCGATCCATGCATCGGTTTTGGCAAGGACTTGCACACCAACCTGGGCCTCTTGCGCTCAGGCGAGGCCCTGGCCGCGCAAACTGGCTGCCCAGTGCTCATTGGGGCCTCGCGCAAGCGCTTTCTCGGTGAGCTGACGGGCTTGCCCGTGCACGAGCGTGATGCGGCGAGCGTCGGGGCAGCCCTGGCCAGTGTCGAGGCGGGCGCGCACATTCTTCGGGTGCACAACGTGGCGATGACGGTCTCGGCTCTGCGGGTCTTCCGGGTGCAAGAGGTGGCCGCATGAGTGAGATCTGGGCCGACCTGCAAGCCTTGAGCACCCGCGAGCTCCT
>JAHEAK010000438.1 GCA_024642805.1 Kofleriaceae bacterium
TCTTCCTTCAGCGATCCGTGGACGTTCGACACCAGATGCATCACGTGCGAATAGCGCTCGACCACCATGCTCTCGCTGAGCACCACCGAGCCGGTCTTCGAAACTCTGCCCACGTCGTTGCGCCCCAAGTCGATGAGCATCAGATGCTCGGCGCACTCCTTCGGATCCGCGCGCAGCTCGGCGGCAAGTGCATCGTCCTGTTCCGCGCTCTTGCCGCGTGGCCGCGTACCCGCGATGGGACGCACCTCCACTCGCCCAGCGTCGCAGCGAACCAAGGTCTCCGGTGAAGCACCCGTGACACGGGCCTCGGGGAACTCGAGATGAAACATATAGGGAGAGGGATTGACCACGCGCAGTGCGCGGTACACGTCGAATGGTTCAACACCGTTTCGTGGCACTTCAAAGCGCCTCGAAAGCACGGCCTGAAAGATATCGCCGGCCAGGATGTACTCTTTGATGCTGGCAACGCCGGCCAAAAATTCCTGCTCTGGGAAATCGGAGACTGGCTCGACGACCCCTCCAAAGCGCAGCGCCGCGCTGCCATCCTCTTGTGGGGCGGGCGGCTCGATGACACGCAGATCCGCGCGTGCCGTGCGCAGGGTCTCGATGATGGCGTCGATGCGACGCATGGCGCCTTCGTAGGCCGCCTCGGCTTTTTCCGGGCGCGGTACATAGGGCGTCGCCACGACTTTGATCGACTGCCTGAGATTGTCGAAGATGACCAGAGTATCTGTGAGCACCATGCACAGCTCGGGTACATCGAGATCGTCTTTGGCCAGCGAGGGCAAGTTCTCGAAGGAGCGCACAGCGTCGTAGCTAATCCAGCCAACAGCTCCACCCCAGAAGCGAGGCAAGAGCTCGGAAGCCACTGGTTTCCACTCGGCCATGACTTCGGCGAGTGCGGTGGTCGGATCGTCAGTCTTCCACTCGTGCTCGCGACTGGGACCATTGCCATCAACGTCGTGCCAAACCACCTTGACGTGACCGCGATGGCTGCTGATGACGGCCCGAGGTTGCACGCCAATGAAGGAATAGGCGGCCCACTTCTCGCCGCCCACAACCGACTCGAGAAGGAAACTGTATTCGCCGGCACCGAGCTCGGCGTATCGCCATCGGCGATGATCTCGCGGAAGACCGGAATCAGATTTCCCCGCTCGGCCGAGCGACAAAACTCCTCTCGGCTTGGATGAAATCGTGTGACTGCCAATTCTCCTACTCCCGGCGCCTCGACAGAGGGCCTGCGTTGGCTATTCTAGGCGCCATGACCTCCAGTCTCGAAGCCGCCGACCCCAAAATCGCCCAGTTAATCGCCAGCGAGAGCCGCCGCCAGGCGAGCAAGCTTCGGCTGATTCCCTCCGAGAACTTTGCGTCTGCCGCCGTGCTCGAAGCCACGGGCTCGGCCCTGACCAACAAATACTCCGAAGGATACTTTGGCAAGCGCTACTACGAGGGCCAGGAGTTCATCGACCAGATCGAAGAAATCGCCATCCAGAGAGCGATGCAGCTCTTTGGCAGCGCGCACGCCAACGTCCAGCCCTACTCGGGATCCCCTGCCAATCTCGCCGCCTACTTCGCTTTCTGCGAGCCGGGCGACAAGATCATGGGCATGCACCTGCCAAGCGGCGGTCACCTCACCCACGGCTGGAAGGTCTCCATCACCGGCAAGTTCTTCAACGCCGTGCAGTACCAGGTCGACCGCGAGAGCGGCCGCATCGATCTCGATCAAGTTCGCGACATGGCCATGAAGGAGCGCCCCAAGGTGCTATGGGCGGGCGGCACGGCGGTTCCGCGCATCATCGACTTTGCCGCCTTCGCTGGCATCGCCAAGGATTGCGGCGCCCTCTTCTTCGCAGACATCGCTCACATTGCCGGCCTCATTGCCGGTGGCGCTCATCCTTCGCCTGTCGGTCTCGCTGATCTCGTGAGCACGACCACCCACAAGACCTTGCGAGGTCCACGCGGAGGCATGTTGATGGCCAGCGCCGAGCACGCAAACGCGGTTGACCGCGCCGTCTTCCCAGGCTTGCAAGGTGGCCCGCACAATCACACCACCGCGGCCATTGCGGTTGCCCTGGGCGAGGCACTCAAGCCCGAGTTCAAGACCTACGCTGCGAAGATCGTCAGCAACGCAAAAGCCCTGGCCGCGCAGCTGATGCACCACGGTTTCGAGCTGGTCTCTGGTGGCACTGACAATCACCTCATCTTGATCGACCTGAGCAACAAGAGCCTTCCCGGCAAAGTCCTGGCTCGCGCCCTCGATCGCGCTGGCATCGTCACCAACTACAACTCGGTACCCTACGACACTCGAAAACCATTCGACCCTTCGGGCTTGCGCATTGGCACCCCATCGGTCACGACCCAGGGCATGGGCGCCGGGGAGATGGTCAAGATCGCCGACTGGATGCATGAGGTTGCCGAAAACGTCGAAGACCTCGGCCGTCAAGAGCGCATCGCCGGCGAGATTCGCGAGCTCTGCGCCTCCTTCCCTGCCCCCGGCGTGTCGCAGAACTAGACGGCGCTAGCCGGGTGGTCGCGGCGCAGATGGATCGCTGAGTGGCAGCGGATCCGGGTCGCCGTGACCAAGCTCAGCGAGAAGCTCGCCGAGCAGAAGCAGCGAGCCGGTCACCAATATGCGGTGACCGGGAAAGTTCTTACGCGCCTCACGCAGCGCCTCCGTCCCTGGTTGCACGCATTCCACCCGCGCGGCGCCCGCCTGCCGCGCAGCTTCGGCGATAGCTGCGGCGCTCTGGGCCCGCTCATTGCTCGCGGAGGTGGCGTAGATCGCCGTGCACAGACCGACCAGCGGCGCGAGGAACTCCGCGATGCGCTTTTCGCGCGACAGGCCCACCACCAGGACCCAGGGCCGAGGATCGAGCGACGCCTCTTCCGCCAGGAGCAGCGCCAGCGCCAGGGCCGCCTGGCCATTGTGGGCTCCATCGATCCAGAGGTCCGATTCGATTCGCTCAAAGCGGCCAGCCAGGCGAGCGTTTCGGAGGCCCTCGCTCAGAGCCGGCTCGGGTATCGCCATGCCGAGGCCGACCAGGGCATCGCAGGCGGCCAGAGCGAGGGCCGCATTGGCGCGTTGGTGCGGGCCGCACATGCACAGCTCTTCGGGAACGCGCGCAAGCTCGGCGGCTCCCACCAGGTGGGCTGGCGCCTGCGTGGCTCGCGCCATGTCGACAAGCTGCTCTCGAATGGCATGCGGTGCAGACATGCCGATGATCGCGGGAACCCCTTCTCTAAAGATGCCCGCCTTCTCGCTGGCGATGGCCTCAAGGGTGCTGCCTAAGAACTCTTCGTGATCGAGGCCGATGCCGCTAACCAGGGTGAGGTCGGCGCGCAGGGCGCTCGTTGAATCCAAACGACCGCCCAGGCCCACTTCGTAGATGGCGAGGTCGACCTTGGCGTCGTCGAAGATCCAGGCGGCAAGGGCCGTCATCTGTTCGAAGAAGGTCAGCTCGCCAACCTCTTCGCGCACGGCCTGGTAGGCGGCCATGAAGCGCTCCACCGATACCGGCCCCTCGTCGAGAGTAAAACGCTCGCGCACCGTGACCAGGTGCGGCGATGAGAACACACCCACGCGATAGCCAGCCGCGCGCGCGACACTGGCAATGAACTGGCAGGTCGAGCCCTTGCCGTTGGTGCCAGCCACCTGCACGACCACGGGACGATGCTGCAGATCGAGCGCGGAGAGGCAGGCGCGCATGCGCTCGAGTCCTAGATCGATGCCTAGGCGTCTTGCCGCGAAGAGCGAGCGCAGGACGCTGGCATAGGCCTCGTGAGACAAGGCGCTAGGCTTTGGCGCGCGAACCCGTGAACCAGCGCATGCTGCGAGCAAGCGTGGCTTTCAAGTCCTTGCGCTCGACGATCATGTCCAGCATGCCGTGTTCCATCAAGAACTCAGAGCGCTGGAATCCGTCGGGGAGTTGCTGTCGAATGGTCTGCTCGATGACGCGTGGGCCGGCGAATCCGATCAGCGCATTGGGCTCGGCCATGATGATGTCGCCGAGCATCGCGAAGGATGCCGCCACACCACCGGTGGTTGGGTGCAGGAGCACCGAGATGTACGGCACACCCGCCTCTTGCAAGCGTGCGCGCGCCGCGGAGGTCTTGGCCATCTGCATCAGAGACAAGACACCTTCCTGCATGCGCGCTCCACCAGATGCGGAGAAGACGATGGCAGGCACGCGCCGCTCGAGAGCGCGCTCGAACTGTCGGGTAATCTTCTCGCCGACAACCGAGCCCATCGAACCACCCATGAACTCGAACACAAAGAAGCCGACTTCGCATGGCTGGCCTTCGATGGTCGCAGAGCCGGCCAGGAAGGCATCGGCGGGGCCGCTATTGGCTTCCGCCTTACGAAGGGAGTCCTTGTACTTCTTGCCGTCGATCTGAAACTCGAGCGGGTCGGTGCTCTTCATGCCAGCATCGCACTCGACGAAGCTATCCTCGTCGAGGACCAGGGCCAGACGAGCGGGGGTCGGCAAGCGCAGGTGAAACTTGCAGGCCGTGCAAACCCTGAGATTCTCTTCGAGCTCGGCGTCAAAAAGCGACTCGCCGCACTTCTCGCACTTGGTCCACAGACCACGCGGTACCGACTTTTTGCCCTCGACGGGCAGCTGGTTTTTTCTCGACCACCAAGCCATGAGCGGCAGGGCTTACCTCGAATAATATTGGGGCCGCAAGCACATCGATGGGTTGGCTCCATTTTTCTTTACCGGCCAAGTTGAACCTGGTATCCAGGCCTAACCGGTCAAGATCCATGTCACCTTCGCGTGTCCGACCGGAAAGGAAGGCATGTTATGAGCGAGTCTGTTCTTATCGTTGATGAAATTGCCAGCAGCCGCCAGGAGCTTGGACGTGCGCTTCAGGCCGAGGGCTTTGTCGTCGTCGAGTCAGATTCCGCCTCTTCCGCCGTCCGCGACATTTGGGCCAATCAGTTTCTCGTGGTGTTCGTGGCGTCGGTGCTTTCTGACACCAAGGCCCAGTCTCTCTCCGACCAGCTCATGCAGATGGCCCCCGAGATCGAGACCATCATCTTCTCGAAGAATGACAACCCCGCCGCCCTGGCCCGCAAAGCAGCCAGCATTCGCGACGGGGACGTGGCCGCCTAGGCAGCAGCAGGCCTGCTCATCGGGC
>JAHEAK010000439.1 GCA_024642805.1 Kofleriaceae bacterium
GACCATGGGAATGGGCGCCCTCGATGACACCCATTCTGAGTCGCTGTTCCAACCGGTGAGCCTCTCACCGATGGCGGCCGACTCGATCGAGCTGGCAATGACGACATTGTCGCCGGTGAGCAGGACGACCTGCGCCGGAAAGATGACTCGCGGTTGCACGATGGCGTCATATAAATAGCGATTGCGATCCATGAGGCCGAAGGAACCGGCCAGCACGCCGACGAAGGTGCCGTCGTCAGCTTTGATGGGTACGCCGACGACGAGACTCAGGTTGCCAGCGCTGGAGATATTCAGGTCGGCAATGTGCGGCTCGCCGTCGTCGCGAGCGCGAGTGAAGTACTCGCGATTCGAGCGATCCTCTCCAACTCGATCGGGCTTTGAGGGGCGCGCGACGACCGTGCCCTGGGCATCGAGGACGAAGGAGTGAAGGAAGAAAGCGCTGGTCTTATCCAGGCGCTCGAGAGCGCGATTAACGGCGTCGGGCTCCATCGATTGCAGAACATCCAGCTGCACGGTGAGCTGCAATTCACGAATCGCGGCCGACAGGCTCCAGTTGACCTGGCTGGCCACCATGCTGCCATACATGTCGATGGTGCGCTCTTGTTCGGAGCGCAGCGCTCCGCGCAAGGCCGGTGCCAGGAGCAGGGTATAGGCCAGAACGGCCAGAGCCATCAAGCCGACCACTAGAGCCGCGATGCGGCCGCGCACACCGAGGCGGTAGGGTTGCTTGGCGCTCAAAGCGACCACCCTGCGTCGACGAGCCACTCCAGCTGCCGATCGGCGGCGCCGGAGACCGTGTTCATGAACTTGAAGGAGCTGCCAAGGCGCCAACCACCTTGCAGACGTGCGACGACACCCAATCGATGCCCTGCAAAGCCCGTGCGCTGGCGATGCCAGGACGACTCGGCGAGTGCGTCGACGATGGCGTTGTGACCGACGTGCCGATACTCATAACCCAGTTCGATGGGCACATCTCCGGCGCGAAACGACAAGCTTGAACCTGCGGCGATGGCCAGCCCTTCGCTCTGGGCGGCGACGTTGTCTGCCAGCTCTCCGAATAGTTCGAGTTGGCCGCCAGAGACCTCCAGCTCGAGCTCGGCAAGGCCGGAGGCTATGTTGTAGTCATCGGCGAGGCCGCCATTGGCATCGAGAGCGTTGCTGCCGCGCGAGCTGGCCAGGACGGCACCCGCCAAGTGCACATAGTCGTACCAGGCACCGTCCACGGACCAACGGAGAGAACCGGCTTCGCCAAACAAGCCGGCCTGCGCCACGAAAACATAGATGTCGTCGTTGGAGTCAGCGATCTCGAGGAGCTGGTACTCGCCGGTGGCCACGCGCGCTCCGATGACTTGCTGCTTCTCTTGCCACTCGACAATCTGCGAGAGGCCATCTGGTTGCACGTCTCGATCCCAGACGAGTCGACGGCTACGGAAGGGCGCAACAGCTTTGCCGGCATAGAGATCGAGCCAGCTGTAGCGATGAAAACGCAGGTAGGCTCGGTCAATGCCGACGGCGAGCTTGCTGAACTCGTCGCCGAGGGTCACTTGCGAGGAGGTTGGGTTGTCTGAACCCGTCGAAAGCCGCGCCCCCAGGCTTAGACCTTGACCCGCATCGTAGCTACCACCGACCCGCGCTCGAAGGCGCATGCGGTAGCGCTCTTGATCCTCCGAACTGAAGCGGTCAAATTGCAGACGCAGGCGAAACTCCGCCTCCGGTTGCAGTGGGGACGCAGGCTGCTGAGCGGGCTCGTCGGCGAAAACCGATTGCGAGAGCAGCAGTTGGATCGCTGCCGCGCACATGCATAGGGCCCCTTTCACGCCGCGAGCGTACTCTCAATTTCGGCCCGTTGGGCATTGTGGAGAGGTTGCGTCGCCGTTGCCCGAGCGCACAGCCCGGTTGTGAACCTCAGGAAACAGCAATCACCCAATTCACAGGCCTGCGAAGGCTGCCAGGCTGGTACGGGGCTTGCCATGGGCTGCCCCCATGACTCATATTTTACGACTTAGATTTGCTCTGCTCCTCGCCAGCGTGTCTGCGGCCGCCTGCTCCGGCCCTTCGAATGGCTCGGCGGGACCCGACGCCGGACCGACTGCCGCGGAGATTTGGAAGGAACTGGAGGCTTGCGAGCTCACCGGCGACTTTCGAGTCGAGCAAAACCAGGGAAATGCCTGCAATGAGTGGCCTCGGCTTGGTGAGCGCACCATCATCGAGCGCGACGGTGAGCTGCCCATTCTTCGCGCCGGCTTGCTCGAACTGCCCGTCATCGATGTGCGCGGCGACTGCGTCTTCGTCGCAGCAGGTTGCAAGACCAGTAGTGATGACTTTGGTGAGCGCTACCTGGCGCCGACGCTAGAGCTGAGCCGAAGCCCCGAGGGCATCACCCTGGCGGCCAGCGCTGTCGACGTCGAGCGCGGTTACGTGGGTGCGTGCAGCGATGCGAGCTTCACCGCCAAGCGAATTCCAGATTGCGATCCGCTGGGCAGCTTTGAGGCGCCCGCATCGGCCGTGATTCGCAGTGGTAGTTGTGAGCTCGAGTGGAACGCGGGCCAGGTCGAAATCTCGCTAGGCGAAGAAGGCTACGACCTCGCGTGGGGAAGCACCGAGCTGCGAGGCCTGAGCCTCGACCCCTCGACATGCACGCTCAGTGGCGATCGCGGTATCAGCGATTTCTGGCTGTACAACAACGCCATGCGCCACTCCTCGATCACGCTTACGATTGCCAATGGGGCACTGCAAGGACAAGTAAGCGATGCTCTCGACAGCGAGACCTTTGACGGCAAGTCATGTGCGGGCGCGACCTTCGAGCTGGTGGCTGCTCGAGCCGCCGATCGCGAGGTCGAGCGCCTGGCCATCAGCTGCGACATTCCACAACCGGTGGCCTGTGGCAATGGCGTGTGCGAAGAGGGCGAGAGCTGTCTCTGCCAAGAGGACTGCGGTTGCGAACAAGGATTTGAGTGCGCTCCAGACGAAGTGTGTCGCGCTCCGTGCACGATGGCGTCGGAGGGCCAGGACTGTGGTGCTGGCGAGCGTTGCTCGCCCATCGGTCAGCAGGGACTCGCGATCTTTTCCAGTGACCCCTTGTTCTGCGAGGATGAGGGATCCACGAGCATTGGCGAGAACTGTAGTTCCAACAGCCAGTGTGTTGCCGGCGCCGTTTGCCACTATGGCGAACGAGGAACGGTTGCACGCTGCGCCGCGGCCTGTGGCGAAGGGTTCGAGCAATGCAGTGCAGATGCGCCCATCTGCGGCAGCCAAGGTGATGGTTCGGGAACGGGGTTTTACCCAACGGCTGTTCGCGCCTGTGAGCACCGCGCCGCTATTGGCGAGGACTGCCGTGCGGACGTGTGTGAAAGCGGGCTCAGCTGCCTTGAGTCCTGTATCGATGGTGTGTGCGAGAAGTACTGCACGCACAGCTGCAGCAGCGGCTGCCCTGCGGAGCTTCCCGTGTGCGGAACCATCGGTGTGTGCATGAAGAACAACTAGCTCACCCCTACTTGAGCTCCACCTGCAGCTGCAGGGCCTTGCCTCGGCGTTCGATGTCGAAGCTCCAATGGTCCCGCTGCTGCAGCTGGCCCAGAAGCTCGAGGGAGGCCTCCAGCGAGCTGAGTTTGATGCCGTTGGCCGCGACCAAGGTGTCGCCGTTGCGCAAGCCCATGGCGTGGGCCAGCCCGCTCGGTTTCACGGCGAAGAGTCTAATGCCCGTCATCGCGCCATTCTGGCTGGCGGCGCGGGCCATCGCCCCAGCCAGTCGGGCGTCTCCCTTGAGCTTGGCCACCAGGTCGCGATCGATCTCGAAGTGGGTTTCATCGACGATGCGCACATAACTCTCGACCAGGCTCTCGGCGCTCGACTGTGCGCCCATGGCATGCGCGGCTGGTTGCGCCGCTAGCTTGGTGTTGCCGCTCTCAAAGTCGATGCGCTCGAGCCCGCTCGTGTCCAGGCGCTCGACCTCGAGGTAGGTGGCGGCGATCGAGCGCACGATGCCGGCCTCGGGGATGTGCTGGCCAACTTGATAGGCGCCTTGTCGTTGGCTATCCACGTTGAGAACGGTGGCGAAGGAGTACGCCCTCTCGCTGCTGATGTTGGTGGCGATCAGTCGCAAGGGAAGGCGGGTGCCAGGAGTTCGCTCGTGGTCCGGGCGTTGAACTGGCCCTGGCACGCACTCGCTGCAGAACATGTTGCGGCTTCGAAGCAGCTCCGAGTCCTTCGAGGGCTGGGGGCTTGGCTCTTGCCGAGCAAGGGCTGGCCGCGGACTTGGCTTGGCCTGGTTCTCGTCATCCAGATAGTTGGAAGCGAAGACATGGCTGGCACTCTGGGCGGCAAAGAGCGCGCACAGCAAGACGACCACAGGAGGCAGGAGCGGCCAAAGGCGTCGGATCGCGCGCATAAGAGCACTCCTTTTCACGCGCGATGCCAAGGGCGGCTGCACGTGATTCTGTGGCCATGGGCGAGCCTGGCTAGCACGTCCGTGCAGCTTTGGCTGAAGAGCTCGTCCACGCGTGCCAGCTTGTCAGCGCGAGCGCTGCCCGCGCTGCGAGAAATGCGCTGCCAAGGCGTCGAGGCCTTGCGTCGCAGGTCTCCGCCCCATCTGGTCGCGGGTTGGCGAATGCGCGCATTGCGTTTAGCATGCTGCTTGGGGGCGGGGCGTTCCCGGCGAGGACTGATGATGAGCGAAACGAGATTTCGAGTTTTTGAAGAAAAGATGCGGTCGGAGGGCCTTCCCGATGTGGTGATTCGGACCTTCGCGCACTACTACCAGCAGTTGCTCAAGGGCGAGACCGGGTTGCTCGAAGAAGGGGCGATTCGCTCGGTAGATAGCGTTCCCAATTTGGAAGACTTCCCGGAGAGACTCGAGTCGGTCGGCAGAGCCGCGCTCTCCAGAACTGTCATGGTCAAGCTCAACGGTGGCCTCGGAACCAGCATGGGCCTCGATCGCGCCAAGTCGCTTCTGATCGTGAAAGACGGGCTCAGCTTTCTCGACATCATCGCCAGGCAGGCTCTGCACAGTCAGATTCCCCTGGTGCTCATGAACAGCTTCAGCACTCGCGAGGATTCGCTGGCGGCCCTGGGCGGTTACGCCGATTTGAGCGGCCCCTTCGATACTGACTTCATGCAGCACAAGGT
>JAHEAK010000440.1:0-3380 GCA_024642805.1 Kofleriaceae bacterium
CAGTGACGGCCAGATACATGCGACCGAAGTACTCGCCAAGGGTGCCCAGGGCAAAGAGGGTCACGCCGCCGAAGAAAGTCACTAGCACTGCCAGCGAGGTCCAACCTTGGATTTCGAAGCTGTCCTGAAGCAGGTATTGCCCAATGAAGACCATCGCCAGGACGGTCGCCAGGATGGCGATGGAGACGCCGGCAAAGGTCAGGACACGCAGTGGCAGAATGCTGAAGCCAAAGGCCATGCTGGCGTAGAGCCTGAGCAGGCGGCGCAGGGTGTAGCCGGAGCTGCCCTGGGAGCGAGCCAGGTGATTGACCTTGACCACTGCATAGCGACGCGTGTTGCGAAACACCAGACCGTCGATATAAGGGAAGCTACCCGGATACGAGACGATGCGATCGACCAGGCGGCGATGCATGACCTTGAAGGAGCTCAGGTAGAGACCCGAGGGCTTGTCCATGAGCATGCCGGCGACCCAGTTGGTGAAGCGGCTACCGAGGTTGCGAAACCAGGCGTGCCTCTTGATTTCGTAGGTGCTGTAGACGACGTCGACATCGTCACCGAGTCGTTCGAGAAGTTTGGGGACTTCGCTCGGCGGATTTTGCCCATCGTCGTCCATGACCACGATGGCGTCGCCTGTGGCTTGCCGCAGGCCCGCTAGCACCGCGTTGTGCTCGCCGGAATTGATCGCCAGGTTGACGCCAACGACCTGGCCGGGGAGCCGCTCGGCGATCTCGCGAATGGCAGCCCAGGTGGCGCCCTTGTCAGGGCTGTCGTCGTTGACCAGCACGAACTCCAAGGAGGTATCGGCCAGCTGCTTGACGAGATCATCCACGACCGCGGGCAGAAGCTCGCTGCTGCAGTAACAGGGGATAACGATCGAGACCTTCATCGAGCTCCTCTCGGCAGGAAACCGGTTGCTTTCCTGGCCAGTGGTGAGCGCTCAGTATCACGGATCACCAGGGAATTTGTAGGCCAAGGTGGTATCATGCAGTGCCGCGCTTGCCGTAGGCAGGAAGCGAAGTTGGAACAAACGCTACAACAGCCTCTCTGGCGGCGCCTAGCTCCCTGGGGCCTCGCTGCGCTGCTCTTGGCCTGGCTGGCGTGGCGTGTCGATTTACGCCTCTTCGGCGCACAGCTGCTCGCTATCAACTACCTGGCCTATGTTGGTTTTCTAGTCCTCTTCTGCCTGGCCTTGCTCGTCACTGACAGCTTTGCCACCTCCTACGTCTACAGGCGGCTCTTGGCGCCCATCTCGGCCCGCGAGTTCATGGTGATTCGGGCGGCTTCCTATTTGCCGACCGTCATCAACCACCATCTTGGTCAGGCCTGGTTGACCTACTTCATTGCCCGCACCTACGACGCACGCATGTGGCGCGCGGCCGGTGCCACGGCCCTGTTTTACGTGACCACCTTTGGCTGCCTGGTCGGGCTGGGCGTGGTTTCGTTTTTGCTCGATCGCCAGGCCCTGCCCTGGCTGCCGCCGATTCTAGGGGTTCTCCTGGTCCTGGGGCTGCTCTATCTGGGCGTGGTCTGGTGGGCGCCTGCATCCCTGGCTCGCTTCACCTTTGCGGCGCCCATCTTCGAGATGGGCGTGAGCGGGCACCTCATCGCCTTTGCCTATCGGATACCGCATATGGCGGTGGTCTTCTTCGGTACCTGGATTCCCTTTCTCTTCTTCGGCGTCGACATCCCGCTGAGCTCTGCGCTGGCCCTCATGCCGCCGCTCCTCATGCTCAGTGCGGTGCCCGTCACGCCCCAGGGGGTTGGTACCCGAGATGCTCTGGCTCTCACCCTTTTTGCCGGCTTTGCCAGCGGAACGGGCGCAGAGCGCGAGGCCGCCGTGGCCGCCACCACCCTCAGCTGGGCGATCACGGCCAGTTTGATTCAGATCGCGATATCTCTCTTCTTCATCCCGAGGGCCAACCGATTGCGCCAGGCTCGCGAGCGCGAGCGCCTACTCACGGCCGAGGTTGTGTAGACTGCCGGCGTGCACAAGGTACTGGTCACTGGCGGCGCTGGCTTCATCGGCAGCAATTTCGTGCGGCACCTGCTCGAGGTGCACTCGGAGGTGCGGGTCGTCAATCTCGACGCCCTGACCTACGCGGGCAGCTTGGAGAATCTCCGCGACCTGCCCCATTCCGAGCGCTACACCTTCGTGCAGGGAGACATCTGCGATCGTGCCCACAACGAGAAGCTGCTCGATGAGCACGAGATCGATACCATCGTGCACTTCGCCGCCGAGTCGCACGTGGACCGCTCGATCGACGGACCTGGCGCCTTCATGGAGACCAACATCCGCGGCACCTTTGAGCTTTTGGAAGCGGCGCGCTCGCGCTGGCTGCAGGAGGCGGGAGCCGCGCGAGGCAAGCGCTTTCATCACGTCTCCACCGACGAGGTCTATGGCTCGCTCGAGCCTGCCGAGCCGGCCTTTCACGAAGAGCGTGCCTATTCCCCCAATTCACCGTACTCGGCATCCAAGGCCGCCAGCGACCATATCGTGCGCGCCTACGGCCACACCTATGGCTTGCCCTTCACGATGAGCAACTGCTCGAACAACTACGGGCCCTATCAATTCCCGGAGAAGCTGGTGCCGCTCACCATCGTCAACGCGCTGGCCGGTCGTCGCCTGCCTGTCTACGGCGATGGTCAGCAGGTGCGCGACTGGCTCTATGTCGTCGATCACTGCCAGGCCATCATCGACATCATCGAGTCGGGCAAAAACGGTGAGACCTACAACGTCGGTGGCAACAACCAGCCCACCAACCTGGAAATCATCAAGAGCATCTGCGCCATTCTCGATGAAATCAGGCCGCAAGAGGGGCGCCGCGAGGAGCTCATCGAGTTTGTGAAAGACCGGCCTGGGCACGACCGCCGCTACGCCATGAACATCGACAAGATCGCGGCCGATCTGGATTGGCAACCAAGCTACTCCCTGGAGCGTGGTCTGCGCGCGACCGTGCAGTGGTATCTGCAAAGCGAGAGCTGGCTGGCCGCTGTCAGCAAGCGATCCGACTATCAAACCTGGATCACAAGGAACTACAAAAACCGATGAAGGGCATCATTCTCGCTGGCGGCAAAGGCTCGCGCCTCTTCCCACTCACTCTCGGTATCAGCAAGCAGCTCTTGCCGGTCTACAACAAGCCGATGATCTACTATCCGCTGGCCGCGCTCATGTTGTGCGGTATCCGCGAGCTCTTGATCATCAGCACACCGGAAGACTTGCCTCTGTACAAGCGCTTCCTCGGCGATGGCAGCAAGTGGGGCCTGCGCTTCGAGTACGCTGAGCAGAGCGAGCCACGCGGGCTTGCCGACGCCTTTCGAGTTGGCCGCGACTTCGTAGACGGGCAGCCCACTGCCCTTGTGCTCGGCGACAACATCTTCTA
>JAHEAK010000440.1:3390-5124 GCA_024642805.1 Kofleriaceae bacterium
TATGGCACCGGCATGTGGGAGACTCTTCGCAGCGCGGCCAAGGTCGAGGACGGCGCTGTGATTTTCGCCTATCCGGTTCGCGACCCAGAGCGCTACGGCGTGGTCGAGTTCGACGAGTCACTGCGAGTGCTCAGCATCGAGGAGAAGCCCGAGGCGCCGCGCTCCAACTTTGCCATTCCCGGGATGTACTTCTACGACAGCAAGGTCTGCCAGATCGCAGCCGATCTCAAGCCCTCGCCCCGTGGCGAACTCGAGATCACCGACTTAAATCGCGTCTACCTCGAACAAGGCACCTTGCGCGTCGAGATTCTCGGTCGAGGCACCGCCTGGCTTGACGCTGGCACCCATGAGTCGCTGCTGCAGGCAGCAAACTTCGTGCAAACCGTCGAGGAACGCCAGGGCTTGATGATCGCCTGCCCGGAGGAAATCGCGTATCGCATGAAGTTCATCAATCGCGAGCATCTGCTCGCGCTCGCCACGGACCTGCCCAGCTCATACGGCGACTACCTGCGCGAACTCGCCACCGGCAATCGCTTCACCGGCTGGTAGACGCCAGCGAGCTCGCCGCCGGCAATCGCTTCACCGGCTGGTAGACGCCAGCGAGCTCGCCGCCGGCAATCGCTTCACCGGCTGGTCGTGCGCACAGCGCTCGGAGGGTCAGCCGATAGGCTCAAACTTGGCGAGCATGGCCTCGAGCGTGTCGAGGCGGTAGGGCTTCTCGAGCAGCTCCGCGTTGGCGTCGCTAATCTCGACAGCTCGATCGCCAGTACTGATCAGGACCGGCACGGTGGGCTGAAAGGCACGGAGCCGTTCGAGCACATCCGTGCCCGTCAGGCCCGGCATGTTCTGATCGAGAATCACGAGGTCGACGTCCTGGTGGTCCCGCAAGTACGCCAGCGCTACCTCGCCGTTTTCGGCTGGCACCACCTCGTGTTTAAGGAACTCCAGAAGCCTAAGAACAATTTTCAGGACGATCGCCTCATCGTCTGCCACTAAGATCTTCACCACCCCTCCCCTTCCGCCCCTATGAGCGGCACCCGATCAGCCTATCAAATCGCCAAGGCATCGTGATCAAGGCTACTCGCTGGCCCCTGGCGAAGTAGCGGCAACAAGGCAATCACTGAAGGCGGCACACTCGCTGGGAGCCGAAAGACACTCACGGATTCCGATGACTTGGCGAGGAGAAAGCGCCATGCCGCCGTACTGCTTGGAGCAGTCTTTGAGCGCCATCTCTGAGACATTTTCCTTTTCGAGCTGTGCGATTTCTTCGGGAGACATCGTCTTCTTGGCGTCTTCGAGTGAGCAATCGACCAGGCGCACGCACATCTTGTCAGTGGTATCGACTCGCTGCCTTGCGAACTTCTGCTCAGGAGTTTCCGCAGGCATCGCGTCGCTCTGGTCCACGCTAGTCCCGCCACCGGTGCTGTCCTTCTTGGGCGTGGAGCTGCCACAAGCGCAGGCAAGAACAAAAACGAACGCGAAAAGTGATGGCGATAGCGTGGCGTGGATTCGCATGCCTGCCAGCCTACATGAAATTGTGAGGAGTGCGCCTACGCCCGGCCAGCGAAAACACCTACCATCGTGGCATGAATGGCAAGCTAGCGGCCTCGCTGTGCACCATGGCACTGGCGATGGGATGTGGCAGGGGCAGCGCACCCCTCGGCCGTCTGCAAGATGACGACGCGGGCGCGGCCAGTGTTGCCGCTTGCCAGGACCAGCACGAACACCTCGTCA
>JAHEAK010000441.1:0-2112 GCA_024642805.1 Kofleriaceae bacterium
TCTGGCGATCACTTCATCGTCGAAGATCTGGGCAGTCGCAACGGCACCAAGCTAAATGGCGAGACCATCTCCAAGCCTTGCAGCCTGCACTCGGGCGACGAAATCACTGTCGGCCCAGTCACCGCGGTTCTCTCCGTGGCAAGCCCGATGGTGACCCGCCCCAAGCTGGGCACGGCCGCCTATCTGCAAGAACGCCTCGAGGCCGAGTGCGACCGCTGCCACCGCTACGGTAGGCCCATGGCCTTGGTCATGATCCGTATGGATGGCGAGCTCGAGCTCATTGACGATGCGGTTGCGCTTCTCGCTCGCCGCATGCGTGCCATGGACACCCTGTGCGAGTACTCTCCTAACGAGCTGTGCGTGGTCATGCCCGAGCTCGATCGCGAGGCGGCCGATGCCATGGCAAATCGCATGAGTCGTGAGGCACGCGGCATTCTGGGCACGCAAGAGGGGGCAGTGAAGATTGGTGTCGCCCTCAGTCCAGAGCATGGTGTTCACCCCGATGAGCTCATCAGCGCAGTGCATGCGGCTCTTGGTGCGGCTCGCAAGCAGCAACAACCGATCGCAACCGCACCATCGAGTGAGTTGCACAGCGATCTGGTCGTGGTCGATCCGCAGATGAAACGAGTCTTAACCCTCGTCGAGCGCGTCGCTGCCTCGAACATCACCGTGCTCATCCTGGGCGAGACCGGCACCGGAAAAGAGGTGGTAGCCAGTGCCTTGCATCGAGGTAGCGATCGAGCAGACCGGCCCTACATTCGCCTCAACTGCGCGTCCATTCCGGAGACCCTGCTGGAGAGCGAGCTCTTCGGTCACGAGAAAGGTGCCTTCACAGGTGCCGAGCAGCGCAAGCTCGGTTACTTCGAAGCGGCCAACGGCGGCACCATCTTTCTCGACGAGATTGGTGAAATCTCAGCGGGCATGCAGGCCAAGCTTCTGCGCGTTCTCGAGAATCGAACTCTCACTCGCGTCGGTGGCACCCAGGAAATCCCTGTCGACGTCCGCATCGTGTGCGCGACCCATCGCAACCTCGAAGCCGATGTGAGCGAGAACCGCTTTCGCCAGGACCTCTTCTATCGCATCAGTGCCTTCAGCATCGTGGTGCCGGCCTTGCGCGATCGCCGAGGAGACATCATCCCGCTGGCCGAACACTTCTTGCGCATAAGCAGCAGCGATGCCGGGCAGAGCACGCCGGCTCTATCGTCGGAAGCGAGAAGCGTCTTGCAGAGCTTCGACTGGCCCGGCAACGTGCGGCAACTTCGCAACGCTATGGAGCGCGCACTCGTGCTAGCGAGCGACGGTCTAGTGCAGGTCGAAGACTTGCCCGATGGTGTGCGCGAAGCAGCGCGCCAGTCAGTGGACACGCGCGGTGCTATCACCGTCTCAGACGCCCACGACATGCGCGACCAGCTCGCTGACATCGAGCAAGGTGCCATCGAGGCCGCCTTGCAAGCCGCCGAAGGCAATCAGACCAAGGCCGCCAAGACGCTTGGCCTGAGTCGGCGTGCCCTCATCTACAAGATGGAAAAGTACGGGCTCAAGAAGCCGCCCGCCTCGCGTCGCTAGAGGGCACGCGGCCAAGCGCACTCAGCGGCGACCTTCGGAAGGTGGGCTGTAGCGCTCGGTCTCCGTGCTGGGCACATCGGTGCCACCCGCCACTAGGACCGTGCCATCGCAGAGCAGTACCGCACTGTGACCGCTGCGCGCTACGCTCATCGAATCGGTGGGGCTCAAGTCGACCACGCCGTCAATCGGATCAAAGCGAGCGATGAGCACGGTGGACACCGGCTGGCCATCGATATCGAGACCGCCAGCGAGCATGAAGCGACCGTCAGGTAGCGCTGTGACGGTGGAACCCACCACGCCGGCGCCAGCGGGCAAGCTTCCGGCCGGGGCAAAGACGCCCTGCACCGGATCGTAGAGCTCCAGTTCCCGCACCGCGACGGGTGGACCATCGACCACCGGGGCGAGGCCGCCAATCACGAGTACGAGCCCGCCTGGTAGGCGGATGGCCTGATGGTCATAGCGCGGCGTGAGCAGTAGCGCCGCATCGACAGACTCGAAGGCCGAACGCAGTGGGCGAAAGAGCTCGGCTTGGGCCACTGCCTTGCC
>JAHEAK010000441.1:2122-5101 GCA_024642805.1 Kofleriaceae bacterium
GTCGCTATCCAGCCCGCCAAGAATCAAGACATCCGCTCCTACCTCGTTGCCGAGGCGTGTCATGGAGTGACCGTGTCGGGGTGTTAGGAGCCCGGGACGTATCTCTCTACTCACCAACTCGCCGGCCAGAAGACTGAAGCGATACGCGGCATCCGAGAGACTGCCATCGGCGTTGACGCCTCCGGAGACCACGACCGATCCGTCCTCGAGAGACTCGCTGGCGTGCTCAATGATGGCGGGACCATCGAGGCTCAGTACTTGATTGCCCGGGTTCTCCTCTCGTGGCTGGATGAACTCGATGCTGGCCAGCGCATCACCAGCCGCATCGACGCCGCCGACCCATAGCGCGCCGCCGCCAAAGGGTTCGAGGGTGGCTCGATCGCGGCTCACCAGCGCACCCGCTAGTTGCGCTCCGCGCCCAGTGTCGATGCCACGAATGTCGAGGGTGTCGGCAATCTCACCGCCGCCGCCGCCAACCACGAGCACGAGCGATCCAAGGCCAATCGCCTGCAGACCACTGCTTCGAGCAACCGAGAGCGAAGGCCCGGCTCCCCAGCGAACCAGTCTTGAGAAATACAGGAGTGGTTCCAGGAGCGGCGAGCTCGAGCTCAGATCCACAGGACAGGTGCGACCGTAGGCAACCTCGGTGCCGGCCGAACGACCGCTCAGGTGGACGACCAAATCATCACCGTAAGGCACGCCGCTAAGATGCAACTGGTCATCGAGGGAGGCGCTCACTAGCGCCAGGGCCTCGTCGCTGCCCGCTCTGGCAATCGATAGCTCGAGGGTATCGATGAGTGCGTAGGGATAGGCATCCGAATCGGCCGCCGGCACTTGCACCAAGGGTTGCAGCTGATCACTTGGGCTCGAACAGGCCATCAACAAGAGCAGCGAGGAGACGCACGCTAGCTTCACGGACCCTGCCCTCCAAGACTCACTCCGAAGCCGACTGGCGGATCGCTCTGCAGCGCAAAGGGCAAGATGACAGCCGCACTGGCAGCGGCGCCGACGCTCGCCCAAAACCAGGGTTTGCGATACCAGGGTGTCGGTCTCGTCACCGGCACCACTTCGATCGGCGCCGGTTGCAGCGCATCAAGCAGGCGACTGAGAGCAAGGAGCGCGGTGCGCCTGGTCTCCGTTGCTTCACCAATGGCAATGCTGGTGCTTGCCACCTTGCTGCCATCGGCGTGCAGGAGCTCGAAGATGGCCGTTGGTGGTGCTCCAGGGCTCTCGACGATGTGGGTCCAAATGAGATTCTGAAATCCCCGCTCGGTGGCCAGCGCCAAGAGACTGGTGCGAGTGGGCGCAGGCACCGGGGTCGGCCGCACCTGCAGCTCGCGTTGGCCACCGGTGAGCTTGACCTGCTCGACATGCGCTGGACTGCCCGGGCACTCGACGCGCACGAAGTGGACACCGTCTGGAAGTCGCTGCGCTTGATCGCTTGCCACCTTGCGCGCGTCGACGAAGACAGAGCACTCCGCATTGGAGGAAATCGTCAATTCAGTGAGCGAGCCCTGACTCACCAGCTCACGTGCCCGCTCGAAGCTGGCCACGTTGCTGGGCGAATAGCGCACAGCATCCAGGTGACGCGAGGGTTCGATGGTGGCGGCGGAAACAAAGTCTTGCCACGCGGCGGCCGCGTCGCCCTGCCCGTGTCTGACCATCGCGCGAACAATGAATAGATCACAGAGTTCTTCTGGGCTAAGCCCGAGGGCACCGGTCTTCTCGGCGTCGTCGAAAGCGCCCTGCAAGTGGCCCATGGCTCGCCCGTAGTCGAAGGCCTGGTAGGCGGCCACCGCTCGCGCTAGCTCAGCAGCAGCCACGGGTGGCTCGGGGGCGGCGTCGCGAAGATCCACAAAGGCCCCACCCTCTCGGCGACTGAGGTCCTGAAAAGCGAGCGCCACTGCTTCGCCAACTTGGCGACCACCGCTGAGCACCATCAGCGGAGCAGCAGCCCTGTCCTCGCCGGCCTTCGCTTCGCCATCCGCCCATGCAGAAGTGGGCGCGATGTGAGCAAGCGCAAGAACACCGAGCACACAGCAGATGCGCGCAGCCAACTTGCCCTGCCGAAACCGGAGCCCCACGGTACACACAGTATATACTCTCGGAATGGCTACACAACTCGGTCGGTACCAGCTTCAGCGCCCCATTGGGCGCGGGGGCATGGCCGAGGTCTGGTTGGCCAGTCGCCGGGGAGCGGGTGGCGTCGAAAAGCGCGTCGTGATCAAGCGCATCCTGCGCGAGCGAGTCAAGGACCCTCGATTTCTCGACCTCTTCGTTCAAGAGGCCGAGATTTCCATGTCGCTCTCGCACAAGAACATCGTGCCCATCTTCGACTTTGGACGCGTGGGCGACGAGTTCTTCCTGGTCATGGACTATGTCGATGGTCCCAATCTGGCCATGGCCCTGAGCGCGGCCAAGCCCATGGATCGCCTGCCCGATGCCGTTCTCATGAGCCACATAGTTTTCGAAGCCTGTCAGGCTCTCGCCTATGCCCACGATTACAAGAACCAGAGCGGCACCGCCCAACGAATTGCTCACCGCGATGTGACCCCTGGCAATTTGCTCTTGTCCTTCTCGGGCGAGGTAAAGCTCGGCGACTTCGGGCTAGCGGCGGCCACGGCCGAGTTGAGCGAGGGCCATGGTAGCGCGCGCGGAACGCCGGCCTACATGGCTCCGGAACAGGCACTGGGCGAGCTGGTCGGCCCGGCCGCCGACCTGTACAGCCTCGGCCTCATTCTTCGCGAGGTGCTCTGTGGCAAGCGGGCACGCCCAGGGGAAGCAGAGGAACAGATCGCGGCCGCCAAAGTCTCGCAGCTGCCACCCTTGCCAGACTCCGTACCCAGCGCCCTGGCCTTGGTCTGTGAAAAGGCCTGCCAGCTCGAGCCTGGCCAGCGCTACCAGAGCGCGCAGAGCATGGCCGCCGACCTCGACGCCTTCTTGGTACAGGCGCGCGCAACAGCGAGCAGCGACCGCCGG
>JAHEAK010000442.1:0-908 GCA_024642805.1 Kofleriaceae bacterium
AAAGACCCATCCGGCGACGGCAAAGCCGACCAGATGACCAAGGGCAACTGGAGCGGCGCGATGGAATACCTGGGCACCATGGGTGCTCTGGCCGAGGGCTCCAACCCATTCACCGGCGAGCGCATGAACTAGTTCGCCTCGCACCTGCACCATAGCGAAACGACCGCCGGGGCTTGTCCTCGGCGGTTTTGCGTTTCGGCTCCTGCGTTACTGCATGTGCCGTTGGCACCTGCGCCTGGGCAAGTGCGTTTAGGGAGTGCGCGGAATAGACATCGATAGGAGCAGCGCGGCTCGTCGAGCTCGAGGGCTCATGCCGATGACCTTCCACGGAGATTCGCTCTGGCCCTTGTGGTCGTCAAAGAGCACCAGGCCTGCGTCGTCGATGCTGGCGGTGGCCGTGCCACGCGGGCCCTCGACCAAAAGCGCATCCTCGACGCTAAAGCGAATGCCGATGCCGCCGAACACACTGGAGGAAACCTTGCCCTCCGCGTCGACGCTCCACATGGGCTCGGTGCTTCCATCGACGGTGATGGTCGTGCCGTCGAGTTTGCCCCAGGCCTCGCCTGTCGCGCTCACGATGGAGCCGTCGGCCATCACTTGCACTTTGATCAGGCCGCTGGCGCTATCGGCGAGCTGGAACGCGACCATCGGAATCGGCAGATCCGTGCGCGGCGCGTCAGAGGCAGACTGCGAGCCCTGTGCGGACGCCTGTGGCGTGGGAGGAGTGGTTGATGTCTTGGGGGCGCTGCTCGTGCAGCTGGCAAGGAACAACAAGGTGGGAAGGAGTGCGGGTGAGTTTGGTCTTCGCATATTCTCTCAAGAGCTAAAGGGGGAGGGCGCTGGTCTATCACTGGCGCCAAGCCCAGGTCGAGCGCGCCTCTGCTCACTTTGGCTCTCAACGGGCTTGC
>JAHEAK010000442.1:918-4665 GCA_024642805.1 Kofleriaceae bacterium
GTGGCCTAGCCACATGCATCCAAACTCGATCTTTCGTCAGCACACTCGCGAGGACAATGTGGCCTTTGCGCGCCGTCGTGGGTTTGGGACCCTGACCTTGTCAGGGCCAGAGGATCTCTTGCTCAGTCACATTCCCTTCTACCTCGATGCGGAGGGCACGCGCCTGGAAGCGCATATCGCGCGCAGCAATCCGATTGTGCAGGCCTTGGCAAGCGACGCACGCGCTGTAGTTTCCGTTGTCGGCCCCGACGGCTACGTGTCACCCGATTGGTATGGCGACGAAGGGCAAGTGCCAACCTGGAACTACGTGGCCGTGCATCTGCGAGGCGTGGTCCGACGAGCCCCGCAGGACGGTCTACGCGATCACCTCGATCGCCTGTCTTCACACTTCGAGAGTCGGCTTGCACCTAAGCCTGTCTGGCAGACCGACAAGCTCGGGCCAGAGAAGCTGGCCAAGCTGATGACGCTCATCGTGCCGATCGAGCTGCAGGTTGAGAAGGTCGATGGCACCTGGAAACTCAATCAGAATAAGTCTGAAGTCACGCGGGTGAGGGCCGCCGCGCACATGGACGCCGCCGGTCTTGGCCAGGAGGTCGCAGCTCTCTCGGACTTGATGCGCGGGGCTCGCTAGCTTCCAGCCGGCTCAGCCGAGGTCGGGAAGCTGGCCAATCTGGCTGCGCAAACGGCGCAAGCGCGGCCAGCCTTGCCACAAAAACAGGCTGGCCAGGACGCACAGGTAGCCAAAGACATCGCCAAAGCGGGCAAAGAAGCCGTGGCCGCCTTCGACGAGCTTGACCTCGGCGACCATGCCATCGACCGGCTTGGGGGTTATCTTGGGATCTACGGCGTAGGTCTTGCCGAAGACCTTACCAGTAGCATCGATGTAGGCCGAGACGCCGGTGTTGACCGAGCGCACAAGATCGGTGCGCATCTCGACCGCCCGGTACACCGAGAGGGCCAGATGCTCCCAGGGCTCGGAGGTGTCACCAAACCAGGAGTCGTTGGTGACGTTGACCAAGAGGTGCGGGTGCTGCTTGGCGAGCTTGCGGCCCAAGTCAGGCAAGATGTCCTCGTAGCAAATCATCGGGCCCAGCCGGTAGTCCTTGCCGCCGTGCGAGAGAGGAAAGATGACCGTCTCTTTGCCGCGTGAAAAGTGCGAGGCGTTTTTGGGCATCATCTTCTCGATCGACGGAAAGGTCTCCAAGAGCGGGATGTACTCGCCAAACATCAAGAGGAAGATCTTGTCGAAGCGGGCCGTGAAGCTGTCGTCGGCGGCCAGCATGAGGGCGCTGTTGTAGGGGCGCTCGTCGTCGTTGTGGCGATTGAAGGTGAGCGCACCAAGCATGAGGGGAACCGTAAAGCCTTCCCGAATGCGGCGCGGATCGCGCGGGTCGAAATCTCCCTCTTGATCACGGGGGACGCCGTAGGGGTAGGAGGACTCGGTCCACATGATGAACTCGGCGCCCTGGGCTTCTAGCTGTGCGGACATGGCTTGCAGGTCGACGAGCTGCTGCGCGGCGAGCTCGGAGCGGTTGATGCCTTTTTCGTCGAAGGGAATGTTGCCCTGCACGACGCCGACCTTGAGAGGCTCACCCTCTGCTCGCAGGGCCTCTACCTGCCAGATGCGCCCGTAGCCGTAGCTGAGGACGCCGGCGGTGATGAGCAGCGCCGCGATGGCGGAGCCTTTTGCCGCAGCCTTCTCGGTGTACAGGTCGTAGAAGGCGCCGTTGAGCACCATGAGAAAGGCCGTGACCGCCAAGGGGCCACCGAGGTCAGCGATCTGAATCACCGGAACGACCCAGGCCTGGGTGATGGCCAGGTACCAGGGAAAGATGAAAGGCACGAGAAGCTCGAAGCTAACCATGAAGACAGGTGCCAGGAGCACCATGGGCAGAGGCCTTCCACGCAGCTCTTGCGAGCGAATGCGCACGTGCCGCAAGAGCATGAAGAAGAGCCAGAAGGCCACCGCTTGATAGGCGGAGAGCAGCAAGAGCCCGAGCACCGCCACCGGCATGGGCATGTGGCCAAAGCGCTCGAGCAGGCTGGTGATCCAGTAGAAACCACCAGCGTTGGCGACCATGCCGGTGAGCCAACCGTAGAAGAGCGCCTTGCGGCGTGTCGGGGCGTTTTCGACCGCCCAGAAGGCAGGCAGCATGGCGATGTAGGCCAGCGGCCAGATGTCGAAATCGGCGCAGGCCAGAAACCACAGACAGCCGCTCAAGATCGCAAGCGCCGTCGATCGCAGATGTGCCTTGCGCTCTTCGGGGCTGGCTTTGCTGCGCCCTGTCTTAATGCGCCCTGTCTTAATGCGCCCTGTCTTAATGCGCCCTGTCTTAATGCGCCCTGTCTTGCCCTCGTTAGAGCTCGCGCTCTGCACCGCCTGGTCTGGCTTGGCATCCTTTTGCGGACCCTTTCGCGAGGCTGTTGCCTTGCTCGCGGAAGCGGGCGCAGGCTTGGACGACGACTTGGATTTATTCTTAGGGCGCGACATGGTCTAGGGCACGATGAGGCACAGGGCCTTGGGCATCACGGTAAAGGTGGCAGGCAGCATGCCTGGTACTTCGCCGTCGACGTCGAGCAGAACGTCCTGGCCATCGAGGGGCTCGGCGTGGACTTTTGTCGCGCGCCGCTCGCTCACTTGCTCGAGTTCCAGATGGGTACCTTTGTACAGACGCTGACTGTTGCGCAGGGACTGGCTCACGCTCATTTCCTCGATGGCAACCACGTCGAACTTGCCATCGCTTAGCAGTGCGTGTGGGGCGACGAACATGCCACCACCGAAGTAGCGACCATTGGCGACCGCCACGGTGCTGATGTTGGTTTCGAGGGCCGCCGCCGCTTTGTCATCGAAGGTGACGCGCACGCGCTTGCTCTTGAAGCGCAATCCAACGCGGGCCGTTGCCAACATGAAGGTCAGCTTGCCGCCCAGTCGCTTGGACGAGGTGTTGACCTGCTCGTCGATCTCACCACTGATTCCGAAAGACGCGATGTTGATGAAGATGCGCTGGCCCGTGCCGCCATCTCTGGTCGTAAATTGCAGATGTCCCAGGTCGATGTCCTCGCGCTTGCCACGCGCCAAGATCTCCGCGGCCTTTTCGAAGTCCTTGGGGATGAGCACCGTCTTGCGAAAGTCACCGCCGGTTCCGTAGGGAAGAACGCCCATGGCTGCGCCTTGGGCCACTGGTGCGCCGTCCTCGTAAAAGCCGTTGGCGACTTCGTTGATGGTGCCGTCACCGCCGATGGCCACCACGAGCTCGACGCCATCGCGAAGAGCCTGTCGACAGATTCGGGTCGCGTCCTGTGGTCCCTGGGTGAAGGCTTCCTCGAAAGAGCCGAGGTGGCGTCGGGCAATTTGACTCAGCGCCGGCCAGCGGCGGCCCAGGGCGCCATTTTGCGACTTGGGATTGACGATCAGAAGGGTGCGAGGGGCAGCCATGGCGCGAGCAGTATACGGCAAGAGCCGCCACGGTACAGGCAGGCGGGCTTGGGATGCGCCCGCGCCTTGGTTAGGATGGCCCGGTGGCGCTTTCCGGTCCGGCCTTACGGCTTCTGAGTGAGCAACTTGTCGCGCACGAGGACTGCGGTGGACTCGACAGCGCGCGCACGCGCGAGCAGCGGCGCCAACTCGGGGCATTTTTCACGCCGCAGCCCCTGGTCGAGTTCGCCGTGGAAGAGGCTCTCGATGCCTATTGCGAGCGCTGCGATCTCGAGTGGCAGCCCGACGGCGCGCCCCGTTTGCGTATCCTG
>JAHEAK010000442.1:4675-5100 GCA_024642805.1 Kofleriaceae bacterium
GTGCGGCCTCACTGGCTCGGCGCGGGGGAAGCAAGGCCTCGCTAGCCGCCATCCTCAGCAAGTGTACGATCGCCATCGAGCGCGATCCGCAGTACGCGGAGCTGCTCTCGCAAACGATCGGCGAAGTGCACTGCTGCGAGGCGCTGCTCTCGGGGGTGGTCGCCGATGGCAGCGTCGATCTGGTCGTCGGCAATCCGCCGTACTTGCGTTCGATCTATCTAGGTCAGAGCGACGAGGCCTTGCGCTCGAAATTGCGCGGCGTGTTTGCCGCCACCTCGCATGGCGAGTGGGACGTGTACGCGGCGTTTCTCGAGCAAGGACTGGCCTGGCTGGTCCCGGGCGGCGAGCTTGCTTTGGTGTTGCCTTCGCGCTGGTGGACGGCGCAGTGGGCAGCGCCTTTGCGCGCACGCCTCGCCGAGAGCGCG
>JAHEAK010000443.1 GCA_024642805.1 Kofleriaceae bacterium
CATGGGCCGCCAGGCCTGGCAAGAGGGCGTTCCTGAGCTTGCTGCCATCGCTCGACAGAGTCTCGATTTTCAATCGGCATACACGCCCTATCCGAGCACCTATCGGGCTCTGCTCTCCACGCTGCAGAGCCGCTATTGGCGACAGGTAGGGCCAGAGCATCCCACGCTTCTGCGCCTTCTCGCCCAGCGTGGCTACGACGTGCAGTTGTGGATTGCCGAGCAGAGACGCCACGAGCCGAGCACTGGCAGTGGAGTGATCGATGCCGATCGTCGAAAAGGCGATCCCTTTCACGTGCCGCGCTCCTCCCACAAGGCCGACTGGACGCGTGCCATCATCGACGATGCCATTGCTGAGCAAGGCACGCCGGGCGGTCCGCGTCTGCGCTGGCTGCACATCCTGGATACCCACGCTCCCTGCATGCGGGCCCAGGAAGCTGACACGCCGTTGCGCTGCTATCGTCGGGAGGTTCGTCATGTCAGCGCAGAAATCGGCCGACTCTGGCAACACCTGCAGGCCAGTGAGCGCGGGCGCAAAGCCATTGTCATCGTGATGGCGGATCACGGCGAGGAGTTCGCGGATCACGCGGGGGCCTTCCACGGTTCGACACTCTTTGAAGAGAACACCCACGTGCCCTTTTTCATGCATTTGCCGGGCATCGACAGCGAGGTGCGCACGATGCCGGTGAGTTTGCTCGACATGGCACCGACGCTTCTGGCTTACCTTGGCATGCCACGGCCGAAGGGCTTCATGGGACTGAACCTATTGGCAGCCCACGCGAGCAGCGCGGCGCGTGTTCTCTCGCAAATCGACAAACTCGACAACCTGGGAGGCATGGGCTTGCCGGAGTTGGTCATGGCTAGGCAAGGATCCATCAAGCTCATTCGAAACGTCAGTGACAACTTGAGCAGCCTCTACGATCTGGCCGAGGATCCCACGGAGCAGCATGAGCTCGTCGAAGCCAAGAGTGCGGAGCTGGCCTCCCTGCAGGACGCCATCGCTCGCTGGCAAGACGCAGCTGGCTGTCGAGCTCACTAGCGCCAGTAGGCGAGCGCTAGCTGACCCGATAACCGCCGCGCTTGGCCGCCGCTTGGTTGAAATCGACCCACGCTTGCACCCAGCTGCGAAGCGCGGCCGGGGCCGGCGAGTCGTCGAAGAAGCTCGCGAGCTCCGAAATGATCGCGCGGTTCTCGGCAAGGCGGCTTGCGATGATCGCGCACTCGTCGGCTGTCACCAATTGACCGCCGTTGCTCTGAAACTTAGCCATGGCGGCCGCTCCCTTGGCAGTAGCGGGCTCCTCGAAGCTGCGTACCTGGGAAGCGGCGACAGCGCCGACCTCGCGCATGAACTCTCGCATCATCGACATCTCGGAGCTATTCATGTGGAAGCTCGCTGAAGGATCGCCTTCGATCTGAAAGGAATAGCTCATGGGCCTACGAAGGTAGCGGGCTTCTAAGGCGGCAGCAATCCAGAGGCTTCGGTGGGCGCACCCGCTCGCGAGCCCCAAGAATCATTTTTAATAACAGTGGGTTGCATTGCTGTATCAGAACGATCCAGGCCACCGCGTCCAAAGGCAGCAGCCAAAGAGCTCTGGGCCGCGAGGTGGCTGGCCTGCGCAGAGCTTGCTTGGCTGCCGGTAAGTTCACCTCGACTGGCAAGCACGCTACATTGCAGGCTACGTGTCTGACCCCGCCGACAACTCCGCTCTGGTCGAGCTGCTCGCCGAAATCGCGGATCGGCGAATTCGCCGCAAGGTCAAAAAGCTCGTCGAGTTCGGCTCCGAAGCCGTGCGCTCGCTCGGAGAGCTGGACTCGGCCCTGTACTCACGCGAGAACGGGGAAGACGAACTTCAGGTCATCTCCGATGCAGTGCTCAGCCACGTGCGTCGGCTCCTGGCCTATCTTGCCAGCATCGCGCCTGCCGAGGGCAGTGAAGAAACCGGCGAGCACGAAATCGGCATCGAGTTTGCGACTGGCGATTCCCTCGACCTCACTGACGCCGTGGCTGCCGTGCTCGCCAAACGCACCGGGCTGGTCGAGCTTCCCGCCCCGGTCCAGCCAGTCAAAGCTAAGAGCGATGAAGAGAAATGGCGAGAGCTCGCGACCGAGATGGACTCGATGCAGTACGGACTTGGGTCTGAACTCAACGAGTTCGATCGGCGATTTTCCGAAGCACTCAAGCTCGATCGCAAAGAGCAAGCACTGCGCGATCTCAATGACGCGACCAACTCGCTCTTGGATGGCGTCTTCGCCATGCTGACGACGGCGTACGAACTATTCTTAGGTCACGCGGATCCAGACCGCATGATCCCCGGCTATCGCGATACCCTCGGCAAGGCCATTGCCGTGCGCAAGTGCACGACCGAGTTGCGCCGGGAGGTGCAGGAGCTCAATCGCACCATCCAGAACCCGGAGAGCGATCAGATGGTCGTCGAGATGAGCTACAGCTTGTTGCTCGAATCCTTGATGAACTTCATCCGCGGTGATGACTTTGCTTCTCTGCGCCCCAGTGACCGTCAGGAGTTTGCTGATTTCTGGGAGCGCCTGCAGGAGGGCAACGCAAGCAGCAGTCGTCTGGACTGCGAGGGCCTCGACAAGTACCTCGACTCGCTTGCCGTGGTGTCGCAACGCGACGTGCTTCTCAAGCACGATGTCGATCTTCGGGAGAAGATCTGCGCCGAGCTCGAGGGAGCCCTGGCACTCGGTGACAGCTATCCCACGCTCGTTCTCGAAGCGATACAGCTGTGCTTTGTCAGGGCCGAGCGTCTCTTTGGTCTCATCGAAGAGCTCGACAGTCTGGTCTATCGCTGGTCGACTCGCAGTGCCGACAAGCGAGAGGATGTGCACCACGCGCTCGAGATGGCTCGCATGCTCCAAGAGCTGGTCGAGTTGCCAAAGAAGACACCACCGCCGCCGGTGGACGGCGACTTCTTCTAGCTGATCGCCTGGCTAGATATTGGCGGGAATGACGCCAAGGGCATGGAGCGTGCCGACTACCACCGCTGCCAGGAACATCAGCCCGCCGTTGGCGAGGAAGATTGCAGGTGCGGCCCACAGCTCCAGCCGACCTTCGATGACTCCCTGCTCTGGATCTGCGGGATCGTAGAGCACGGTGATGGACTTGTCCTTGTAGCGTGACCAGGGCAGACCGATGCGACTCGAGATCGCCAGGGTGCGGCCATCCTCGGTCGTGAAGGCGACGCTGTCATAGCGGGCTGTTTGGTTGTCGATCGTGAAAGAGGAGTCGGCACCGACGTAGGTGCCTTCCGCGCGTTTGGCTCGGGCAAGCAAGGCACGGGTCTTTCGATACAGCCAGCTAGCAATGGCGATTTGGCCAAGTCCCGCCAGCGCAAATCCGCAGTAGACAAGCAGCGCGACACTCGACATGTCTGCATTGTAGCGCAAGGTGCCCTTCGCCGGCATGAAGCGGGCCTTCGGTGTCTGGGAGGCGCCACCAACTGGCTGAGCGTGCACTAGCCAGCGACCAGTGCAATGGCTTCGTCTGGAGCAAATACCCAGTCATCAGTGGCGACGTAGCCGCGCAGCCAGAGTCCCTCGTCATCGCGGCGTAGATAGAAGCCCCGGGGCTGTAGCTCCTCGGGTGTCGGCCGTTCCGAGACTAGCGTAACCCGGTTGGTAGCTGGCTGATCCTTCCATTGCAATCGCAAGTGGAGGGCGGCCTCGAGCGGGCATGCCGCTAGGCCCTGAGCCCCGGCGACCTCGATGATCGCTTGCATCGTGCCGCCATTGACAAGACCAAGCGAGGCGAGCTGCACGACTTCCACCCGCAGCATGCATGGCTCGGGCGCGATCGACACCCAGGAGTTTAGGAGCTCCTCGGCATAGCTGTTGTACCGCACGTCCTCCTGGTCCAGCGCGCTGCGCAAGCTGGCGAGAGAAGTCGTGCCGAGTGCAAGTGAGAAGTGCATGGAAGAGTGAGGCTAGCCGATTGAAAACCAAAAGGTGCATGTTCTGCGCAAGTCGAACATTACGGTTTTTGCAAATTGGCGTTGCGGGTCAGGACTCGCTATTGTCGGATCACCTTTTTCAACTGGGGGATTCACTATGCGCCACGTGATTGCTACTGCGGCTCTTTGTGTCACCGGCCTCGTCGCCACAACCAATGCTTTTGCCGGAGAAGAGGAGGGCTACACCAAATCGGATTGGCCACTTTCCTATGTCAAGCGACCGCTCGTCCTTGCCAGCGGTATGCTCGAGATTCGCGGTGAAACCGTGCGCGTAAACTTGAGCAAGGACGTGGCCCTTGAGCCAATCAGCCTCGCGCCCGATGTGTTCTACGGCGTTACCAAGGAATGGACGGTCGGCATTACGCACGACACGGGTATTTGCCTTACGGGCACCACCGGCGGCTGTGCCAAGCCCTACAACGACGTCGGCATCGAGGCACAATACAGCCTCATGGGTCGCGGCAGCTTTCAGCTAGCGGCCACCGGCGGCGCAAGTGCACCGAGTTTTTCGCCCGACTTCGTCGCTGGCCTAAACTTTGGCTTCTTGGCCAAGATTCACGCCGGCAGCATCGAAGTGCGCTCGAGCCCCAAACTCTACGTGGGTGTCGTCAAGCGCAGCAGCCAGGGCGACTCGGTGGATATTCCCGTCGACTTCGTCTATCAGCTGCAACCCCAGACGGCGGTGGCCCTCGAAACTGGTTTTGAGGCCGCCCTCGATGATCTCGGCGGAGCCAACAAGATTCCAGTCGGACTCTCGGGTCTGTTTTCGATCAACGAGAAGTTTGATATCGGCGCCGCCTTTCGCCTTGGCAACGTAGCCGGGACCGACGGCGGCATCGACGAGCGTGAGCTCATCGGTCGATTGGCCTTGCGACTCTAGGACGGGCATTCGCCCTCGACATCGCGCCCCGGGCTGAACACCAGCATCGGGGCGCTTTTTTTTGGCTGTGACAATGCTGCCGGTCGGCGAGCTGCGGGCCTCTGGTCCGGGGCTTGCTGGTAGCGGGCGCGGGGGAGGGGAGCATGAGCTCTGCAGAGAACACAGGAAGCTACCGACTCATCGTCCCTTCGATGGATCGCCAGCTGGCCATGGATGCCTTTGCTGCGCTTCCTCA
>JAHEAK010000444.1 GCA_024642805.1 Kofleriaceae bacterium
CAAAGCCGACGACCAGCCAGCGCCCTGGGCCACGCTTCGGGTCGTCGACCTGCAACAGGGCATGGGAGGCGGCGGCGTCAATCGGCAGATGATCGCTGGTGAGGACGGAGCTTTCGTGATGAAGGGCTTGCCGCGCCAAACCCTGAGCGTGCACGCCAGCAATGACACGGCCTCGAGCAAGAGCATCGACGTGGACCTCCGCGCGCGCCCCAAAACCGAGAAGCTCGAGCTAGTCCTCGACCTCACCGGCGAGATTCGCGGCCACGTTGTCAACGAGGACGGTGAGCCTATCGCGGAAGCGCAGGTACAAGCGGGTGCTGATTTTTGGAATCGCGAGCAGGACTCGACAGCCATCGCGCGCGGTCCAACCTTTGCCACGACGGCCGGCGATGGCAGCTTCGTGTTGCGTGGTCTGCCCGAGATGCAGGTTCGCATCGTGGCCAGTCGATCACTGGGTGGCGCTGCGGGCATGGAAAAGGGCGTGGCCGCCAAGACCGGCGATCAAAACGTGCGCATTGTGCTGGCCTCGCCCGGCCGCATCGTCGGTACCATTCAGAAGAGCGATGGCACGACACCTACCTTGGCGATGGTCTCGGTTGGCTGGCAAGCAGGTGTACCTACCAGCACAGGTCACTTCGAGCTCAGCGAGCTACCACCGAGCACCTACGAGCTCACGGTTCGCGGCCCCGAGTTCGCGAACACCTATCGCTCCAAGCTTGTCGTCAAGTCGGGTGAGACCCTCGACCTTGGCACCATCACCGTCGAGAAGGGTCGCATCGTCAGCGGCCGCGTACTGCGCAAGGGCAGCCCGGTAGCCGGAGCCGAGGTCGTGTTGGCCACGCAGCTCATCTCCGATGGCTCCTCTCTCACGCCACGCGAGCTCGGCGATGCCATCGACAACCAGACCAGCGTGCGCAGAACCACCACCGATGCCCGTGGCGCCTACTCCCTCTCGGGCATCGGCAAGACCGAGCTGACCATCGCCGCGGACCATGCAGAGAAAGGCCGCTCTCGTGGCCAACTGGTCGCCGCCGGTACCGAGGACCTCACCATGGATCTCACTCTCCTCGATGTCGGCAGCCTGCGCGGGCGCGTCACGCTCAACGGCCAGCCTAAAGCCAACGTCCAGGTCCTGGTCAGCTCGACCGAGACGCCAAGCCAACACATCTTGGTGATTGCGACTGACGAGCAAGGCATGTTCTTCGCCGAGCGCGTGGCTGTCGGCAGCCACAAGGTGAGCGCCATGATCCCGAGCACCGCGGCCTCGACGATGGCTGCCACCACCGTGACCATCGAGGTGGGAAAGGAAAGCGAAGCCAAGCTCGATATGCAAGAGGGCGACGTGAGCTTGCAGGTTGCGATCGTTGGCGAGAAGCAGGCCACGATCGACGCCGCACAGGTCTTCCTGTTCAAGGGTGAGGTCAGCGTCAAGACCGGCGGCGAGCTCAACAAGCTTTTCTTGAGTGCGGCGGCAGACGCGAAGATGTCCTTTGCCGCCGGCGACGGCAAAGCGCTCTTTGAAAAAGTCGCTGCGGCCGCCTACAGCGTTTGCGTGATCCCCATAAACGGCGACATGAACGACCCAGCCTTTGCACAAAAGCTACAACGCCATGTCAGTGAGATCGCGGTCTATTGCCAGCCTCTCGAGGTTCGTGCTGCGCCCGCCGAACAGCGCTATGAGGCTGTTGTACCGCCCATGAGCCCTTTGCCAGAGGAGGACTAGAACTCGCGCGCGCGTTGACACGGCGTGGCAGAGCGAAAGTCGGAGCACCTTTCCCCACCCCGCCAGGTCACGCTGTCCGCGCTGCACTGTGTTTGTTGCGAACAGTTGTGGCACTATTAAAGGTAGCCCCGAAGGCGGCACCAACCTTGCCCTCCTTTTCCGACAACCCTGACGCTTGGGACTCGTACCACACACTGGTTGACGAGTGCCCGGCGGCCATCGCTCTCGACTTCTCTGTCGGTGAGCGCGCTCCCCTGCCCGATCGCACCAACCTCTTGGCTGTGCTCATCCACATGAATGATCCGGGCGAACACGGCATGGGCGATGGCAGAGACTCCGAGGCACTTCGTCACGTCGAGCAGCAAATCGTGCTCGCTTTCGAGACCCAGATGGATGCCCTCTTCGTCGGGCGCGTGCGCAGCCAGGGGGTCTGGCAGCTCTACTTCTACGGGGCCGATGGCGAGAAGCTAGAAGAAGCCGCCACCGAGCTCCTCTCTGGCTTTTCCGGCTGGAAGCAGGAGCTGCACCTCAAGAGCGATCCTGATTGGGAAGTGTACTTCGAGCTGCTCTTTCCCGATCGCGAGCGCTTGCAGTGGATCCAAGATCGCAAGGTGTGTGAAGCCCTCATCGAGCAAGGTGACCCCTTGGTCGTGCCAAGGCGGGTCGACCACTACGCCTACTTCGCGACCTCCGCGGATCGCCAGCGCTTCATCGACGCCACGGCCAAGGAAGACTTCGAAGTCGAAGAACTCGGTTTCGACCCAGAGGACGAGGAACTCGCCTTCGCGGTTCAACTGCACCGCACCGAGAGTGTCGAACTCGACGCCATCCACGAGGTGGTGATGAATCTCATCGCCAGCGCCAGCGAGCACGATGGCCTCTACGATGGCTGGGAGACCTCGATTCTCACTCCCAAATCGGGCGCCAACGCCTTGCCCAATTAAGTAGGGCGAGTGGACGCTGCTTGTGGCTGGCGATGGCGTTGCCAGCGTGTGGCCCGAGCGTGTGGCTGGCCCGTGCCCATCGTGTGGCTAGCCCGTGCTCCACGAAGTAACTAGCGTGCCTAGGCCAGCGTGCCCTCGAGCTCGGCAGCGATCGACGCCAGCGACTCGCGCTCTTCTTGCCAGTGCCCACAGGTGCCAACGCGATCCATCAACGCAGCAATGAGCGCCATGCTCTCGTCGCGCTCGAATGAAAAGGCCAGGTGGGCAAGCGCAACAGGAACGGCGTGCTGCAGTTCCTCGGAGAGGGCATCGAAGGCGCGCCACAAGTTGTCCTGACCGTCGATCAAGAGTGCGTGTGCGTAGCGCACCGCGGCGATGGGCGCGCGATCGTGATCGGCAAGAGCCAGGCGAGCGCAGGCGCGCTCGTAGTTTGGCAAGGCATCGGCGAGCTCACCGTGGCGAACCGCGAATTCCGCGAAGGCCTCTTCGGCGAGTCCGAGGCACAGGTCCGAGTCGGCGGCTGCGATGGCGCCGTGCAGGACCTCGCGTGCTTTGTCGATGCGACCATCTCGGCTGTAGGCTTGGGCCATCTGCACACGCAGCTCGAGCACCTGCTCGGCGGGGGCGTCCGCTTGCTGCTCGGCAAGTTCCAACGCTTGGGCGAGAGCCTCGGCGGCCTCGACCTCCCGGGAGCAGGCCGCCATGAAACTGGCCAGATCGGCGAGGGCGAGAGCCTTGTCCCAACCCTCGAGAACCCGGACCGCCTGGCGCAACATGCGCTCGGCCTCGTCACTTTCGCCGTCGCTCAGCCACTGCGCAGCGGCGCTCTGCCTGGCCTCTGGCGAGCCAAGATCGATGCTGGTATCGTCTCTAGTTGCCCAGAATCGCACGACAAGCACCACGAAGATGGCAGCGATGAGCAGGCCGGCGATGAGCATCGGCCCAGTCTAACTCAAGCGGCCCGGGCGGTGGCTAGTCAGATAGCCCCTGCACAGCCTAGAAGTTACGTGCTAGTAACCGCGTTCAGATGTCCAGCCCCGACGTATTCGCTAATGTTCCTGCCGGTCTCGGCCCCACGCTCAAGGAGCGAGGCTTTGAAAGCCTCACCTCGATTCAAGAGGCCGTGCTTGCCAGCAACGTGGAGGGTCGGGACATTCGCGTATCCTCACAGACCGGCTCGGGCAAGACCGTGGCAATTGGTCTGGCTATCGCCGACGACCTGGTCGCGGGCACTGAGCCAACCTCAGGCGACAAAGCGCGCCCGCAGTGCGTGCTCATCGCTCCCACTCGTGAACTGGCCGCCCAGCTCGGCGAGGAATTGCGCTGGCTCTTCCGCCCATTGCAAAAGTCGATCGCCGTCGTCACCGGCGGCACCAACATCGGTCTGGACTTCCGCGCCTTCAAGCGCAATCCCGACGTCTTGATCGGCACCCCTGGTCGACTCTTTGATCACGTGCAGCGCGGTTCCATGGATCTCTCGGGCGTGCAAGCCGTCGTGCTCGATGAAGCCGACGAGATGCTCGACATGGGTTTCCGCGACGAGCTCGAAGGCATTTTGCAAGCGACGCCGTCAGAGCGCCGCACGCACATGGTCTCGGCCACCTTCCCGCGCGAAGTGCTGGCCCTTGCCGCCCGCTATCAAAAGGACGCCGTCACCATTCAGGGCAGTGATCCCAAGACGGCCAACACCGATATCACCCACATCGCTCACGACATCCGCATGGGTGATCGCACCGATGGTCTCATCAACGTTCTGCTTGCCGAACCTGACGAGCGCACTCTGGTCTTCGTTCGTACTCGCCTGGCAACCACCGAGGTGGCGACAAGCCTGACCTCGGCCGGCTTCAAGGCCTTTCCCCTCAACGGCGAGATGGGTCAACGAGAGCGCACCGCCACTCTGGACGCCTTCCGCAGTGGCAAGGTCCAGCTGCTCATCGCCACCGACGTGGCCGCGCGCGGTCTCGACATTCAGGGCGTCAATCGCATCGTGCACTACGACCTGCCCGAGAACCCCGAGGCCTTCACGCACCGCAGCGGTCGCACAGGTCGTGCCGGCGCCAAGGGCACCAGCATTCTCTTCGTGCCGCCCGGCGGTCAGCGCAAGGCCGAGTACCTTGCTCGTGCCGCCAAGATCCAGATCAGCTCCGAGCCCATTCCCTCGGTGCGCGAGATCCAGGAAGGTGCAGATGCTCGCCTCATCGCCTCCTTCTCCAGCGAGTCCAAGAGCGACGAGCGGCTAACCCGCCTGGCCGGAAAACTCCTCGAGGACAAAGAGCCACAGGAGGTCGTCGCCGAGCTCTTGGCTCGTATGAACATCGCCGGCCCATGCCAGCCTCGTCATATCCAGCAGCCGCGTTCTGCCAACAAGCAAGATCGCTACGAGAGCCGCGGCGCGCACAGCCAGGGCGGCAA
>JAHEAK010000445.1 GCA_024642805.1 Kofleriaceae bacterium
CATTTTCGGGGCTAGCGCGGGCCTCGCTTCAACCGATTTTCTTGCGCAAGAGCTCGTTGACCAGCTGTGGGCTGGCCTGGCCCTGGGTCGCTTTCATGACCTGGCCGACGAAGAAGCCGAGCAGCTTGCTGTTGCCCGCCTGATACTTCTCTACCTGACCTGCGTTGTTGGCGATGATCTCGTCGACGATGGCTTCGATCGCTCCGGTGTCGGTAATCTGCACCAGGCCTTCGCGCTCGACGATGGCGCGGGCCTCTTCCTCGTTGTCCATCATGAGGGGCAAGACGGTCTTGGCAATCTTGCCGCTGACGGTGTCGTCGGCGATGAGCTGCAAGAGACCGGCAAGTCGCTCAGGCGAGAGCGGTGAGTCTTGAAAGCTCTTGCCAAGGCGATTGAGCTCGGCGCTCAGCTCGCCCTGCATCCAGTTGGCGACGAGCTTGGCACCGCTCGCGCTGCTGGCATCGCCGCTGTCCTTGCCGCTGTCCTTGCCGCTGTCCTTGCCGCTGTCCTTGCCGCTGTCCTTGCCGCTGCCCTTGCCGCTGCTCTTGCCGCTGTCCTTGCCGCTGCCCTTGCCGCTGTCCTTGCCGCTGTCGTAGGCGGCCAGGCAGGCATCAAAGTAGGTCAGGCTGCTGCGCTCGGCGGTGAGCAGCTCGGCATCGGCAAAGGAGAGCTCGAGGCTCAGCAGGCGCTGCAGGGCGGCCAGAGGCAGTTCGGGTATCTCGCTCTGGATGCGCTGCAGACGCGCGTCGCTAACCTGCAGGGGCGGCAAGTCCGGATCGGGAAAGTACCGATAGTCCATGGCCTCTTCTTTGCTGCGCATGCTGCGCGAGTTGCCAGCATCGGCGTCCCACAGGCGGGTCTCTTGCACGACCTCCTCGCCACTTTCGATAATGCGAATTTGTCTGGCAATCTCGTGCTCGATGGCCTTCTCGACGAATTTGAAGGAGTTGATGTTCTTGAGCTCGGTGCGTGTGCCAAGCGTGCTCTGGCCACGCGGGCGAATCGAGACGTTGGCATCGCAGCGCATCTGGCCTTTCTCCATGTCACCTTCCGAGACGCCCAGGTAGCGAACGATTTGCCGCAAGCTGCGCATGTAGGCCGCCGCCTGCGCCGCCGATTCGATGACCGGTTCGCTGACGATTTCGCAGAGCGTGACGCCACATCGATTGAGATCGACGAGCGAGCCGCCTCCGCTCACGTGGGTGTTCTTGCCGGCGTCGTTCTCAAGATGAATGCGCGTGAGAGCCACATGCTCGCTGCCAGCTTCGCTCATCAAGGGCACGGCGCCGCCCTGGCAGATGGGCTCCTCGTACTGCGAGATCTGATAGCCGGCCGGTTGATCGGGATAGAAGTAGTGCTTGCGAGCAAAGCGCGAGTCCCTGCGAATCTCACAGCCAAGTGCCAGGCCAAGGCGCATGGCGTAGTCGAGGCCTTTGTCGTTGAACACGGGCAGGGCGCCCGGCAAAGCCAGCACCGTGGGATCGCAAAGGGTGTTGGGCGGCGCACCGTACTGCACGGCCGAGGCGGAAAAGGATTTGGAGAGGGTATCGAGTTGCACATGCACCTCGAGGCCGATCACCGCCTGCCATTTGCTATCGCTCATTGAAAGGCCTCCGGGCGGCGCGTGTGCCAGTCGGTGCGTCGCTGGTACTCGCCCGCGCAGCGCAAGAGGCTTTCCTCCTGTAAGGGTGGCGCGAGCAGCTGCAAGCCAATGGGCATGTTGTCGCTATCAAAACCGCAACACATGCTCATGCCAGGCAGACCGGCCAGGTTACAGCTGAGCGTGAAGATATCCGCCTGGTACATGTCCATGGGCGAGGCCTTGGCGCCAGGAGCGAAGGCGACACTCGGCGCGGTGGGCGAGGCGATGACATCGACCTTGGTGAATGCTTGCTTGAAGTCCTCTGCGATGAGCGCACGCACCTGTTGCGCTTTTTTGTAATAGGCATCGTAATAGCCCGCGCGCAGAGCGAAGGTTCCAAGCATGATGCGGCGCTTGACCTCGGCGCCAAAGCCTTGGCCGCGGGTCTGGCAGTACATGTCCATCAGATCGCGCTCGTCGCCGGCGCGCATGCCAAAGCGCACGCCATCGTAGCGAGCGAGGTTGGAAGAGGCCTCGGCAGGCGCGAGCAGGTAGTAGGCGGGCAGGGCATAGCGGGTGTGTGGCAGGGAGATACGCGAGACCTCGGCGCCAGCGCGTTGCAGGACCTGGATGCCAGCCTCGACGGCGGCGGCCACTTGCGGATCCGAAAGATCACCTGACATCTCGTCGGCGATGCCAATGCGCAGGCCGCGCACATCGCCCTGGCAGGCCTGTCGAAAGGCGGGCACCGGCGCATCCAAACTGGTCGCGTCTTTTGGATCCTTGCCGCAAATCACTTCCAGCATGAGAGCGGCGTCTTCGGCGCTGCGCGCGAGCGGCCCTATCTGATCCAGCGAAGAGGCGTAGGCGATGACGCCGTAACGCGATACCCGCCCGTAGGTGGGCTTGAGGCCTAGTACGCCGCAAAAGGACGCGGGCTGGCGAATCGAACCACCGGTGTCGGTGCCCAGACTGATCGCGCACAGGTTGGCGGCCACGGCGGCTGCGCTACCACCGGAAGAGCCGCCGGGCACGCGCGCCAGGTTCCACGGGTTGGCGCATGGCTTGATCGAGGAGTGCTCATTGGAGGATCCCATGGCGAACTCGTCGAGATTGAGCTTGCCAAGGATCACCGCGCCCGCGTTGCGCAGACGAGCCACAGCGGTGCCGTCGTAAGGGGGAATCCAGCCGGCCAAGATCTTCGAGGCCGCACTGGTCTCTAGATCTTCGGTGACCAAGAGATCCTTGAGTGCGACGGGTACCCCGGCCAGCGGCCCTGGCTCCTCGCCGGCTGCGATGGCTGCATCGACAAGCTTGGCCATGGCCGTGGCGCCCTGGTGATCGACGCGCACAAAGGCGCCGACCTGATCGTCGAGCTTGGCGATGCGCGCGAGGTAGGCAGAGCACAGCTCGCTGGCAGAAATCTCTTTGTTGCGAATGGCCGCGGCTTGCTGGTTGGCCGAGGCGCTCAGCAGATCGCTCACGAGTTACTTCCTGGCAGGATCGCCGGTACCGAGAAGTGCTCGTGGTCGTGGCGCGGACTGGCCGAGAGTACGCGCTCGCGATCGAGGCTTGGGGCAACCCGGTCGGCTCGCAAGGCCTCGTTGCCGAGCATGACGTGGGTCATCGCTTCGACGCCTTCGGTGTCGACCTCGGCCAGGGCCTGCATGTGCGTCAGGATGCTGGAGAGATCCGTCTGCAACGCGCGCACTTCCTCGTCGCTGAGCGCCAGGCGCGCCAGGCGGGCCAGACTGCGTATCTCGTCTTCCGTGACCGTACTCATGGGTATTGAAGGTATCACGGCACCTTGTCCCCGACCTTCGCCTCGTGGTACCGAGGTGACACATGGTGGCGACGCTTATCATCGATAGCGAGGGTGTTCGTGGCGCATTCGACATGTTTGACGTGCGCTCACTCGACGACAAAGGTGCGGTGCTCTCGGGACCGCTCTTTCTCGAGGTTGGCGAGCATCTCAGGCTGCGCCTCGATGGCCACAAAGACAAAATCGAGGTCGAGGCGCGTGTGCAATCGGTAGTTCCCGCCGAGGACACCATGACCATCGTCTTTCTCAAACCGGAACCAAAGCTCAAGTCGCTCTTGGCCAGTCTGTAGCGAGCGCTGGTAGAATCTTCGCATGCGCGATATTTCGCTTGTCTTGCTTCTGGGCTGCGGTCTTTGCAGTCTTCCTCTCGTTGGCTGCAAGTCGAATGACAAGCCCCAGGTCGGCAACCAGGGCGGCAACCAGGGCGGCAACCAGGCGAGCAACCAGACAGCGCAGAAGGCAGCCAACAAGGTCGAAGCTGTGGAAGCCACGCCGCCCACGTTGCCCGAAGGTCCGATCGAGCTGAAGCGATCCTATGTTGCGGGACAGACCTATTCCCTGAAGTTCACGCGCGCCGACAGCCGCCTCAAGACCAGCTACCTGGCGACGGTCGAAGTGCTGAGCGGCTCGGGTGAGAATGGCGTCATCGGCATCGACATCTTGTCGATCGACGAAGAGCTAGCCGGTCAACCCGCGCGCAGCACGCCGGTCAACGTCAAGGTGAAGGTCGCCATCGAAGATGGCTCTCACGATGCAACGGTGGTGTCGAGCTCGACGGATCATCCAGCCGCAGGCGATTTGACCGCCTTCGAAATGATGGCTGGCGATCTGTGTCAGCCCCCAAGCAGCAAGCACGAGCAGAGCGAAGAGTGGAAAGATGGCGAGCTCGCCTTCAAGTTTGGCGGCGTGAGCATCGTCGATGACCTGGTGCAGCTGAGCTACGATGAGGTGCAGGCTCGAGACGGCTTTGCATCGAGCTGTCACGCCTCGGTGGCCCTTGTCGATGGCTACGCCGGCCAACGCGAGATCACGACGACGATGAATTTGGGCCCGGGCTTGCCACCAAGCGAGCAAGTGCAGACCCTGTCGATTCGCCGCCTCTAGCGCTTGCGGCCGAACAAGCCCTTTTTCGACTCGGTGTCGGGCTTGTCGCGCTTGCTCAAAAGGCGCAGCTCGAGCTCGGCTTCGCGGTGGCCGGGGCTCATCTGCAGAAGGGTGCGAAACGAAACCGCCGCCTCATCGAAGCGCTCCATGAGCTTGAGGAGCTTGGCGTGATACAGGCGCGTGGTGACGCTATTTGGGCCTTTGAGCAAGGCCGAGGACATCTTGGTCATGGCCGTGGATGCCATCGCCTCGCGATCGCTGGCATTGCAGTACATGGCCCAGGCATAGAGGGCGGCGTATTCGCTCTCCTCGGGGCTTAGCTCGGTTGCCTTGCCAAATTCGATCTCGGCTTGCGCAAACTGATCGCGGCGAAGCGCCATCTCCCCAATGTGGAAATGCTCTTCGGCGCGGAAGATGCGCGTAGCCAGCTCCTCGGCCGCTTGCTGTTCCTTGGCGAAGGCTTTGGCGCCACCCGCCGCCAGAATTTTTCTGTACTCGGCGAGCTCCTTGGGATTGGTCAGCACGGCAAAGGCCTTGTTGATGGCCGCGAAGAGGCGCTGGGCATCGG
>JAHEAK010000446.1 GCA_024642805.1 Kofleriaceae bacterium
CGTGAGGATGTCGATGACATAGAGATCGTGCAGCTGCGGCGAACGATCGTTGATGCCGACCACGACACGGGTTGGAAACTTCTCGCTCACCCCTGCGACCTGCGCTGCGATCTTGTCGATGGGCGTGAGGTCGAGGGTGGTGCCGCTCGCCAGATCGGAACTGAAGACATGCCAGTTCTCGTCGCCACCGGCATCTTGCGAGTACAAGATGTGCGCGTTGTCGAAGGCCCAGAAGAAGCCACCCACGGGACGCGTCTTGTCAGCCGTGACAGCGCGCGCCTGATCCAGAGCGTCAAGGGGTGCCACCCAAACGTTGAGCACGCCGTCCCGTTCCGCGAGATACGCTAGCTGCTTGCCATCCGGGCTCAGCTGCGGCCCCGCCTTATCGGGATTGCCAAAGAAGACGGTGCGTGGAATGAGGGCTTGCGAGACATGCCCCTGTGCCTCGGGAAGCTCTTCAACCGCATCGCCGAGTGGCTCCGAGGCCGTCGAGGACACCACAGGCAGCGCGGGCTCAAGCTCCTTGGTGGAGCCGCCACAGCTGGAGAGCCAGAGGGCCATAGTGCCGAGGAGCGCGGGAGTCGTGGATAGCCTTCTCATAGATTCTCCTTCTCTTGGGAAGCGGGCTGCTTTTGTAGCGCGCAGCTTGGCGGGCAACAACCTCATGACCTGCACGAAGCAGCCTGGCTCGACAGCTCTTCGGCACCCGCTGCCGCAAGACCGGCACGCCCGAAGGGGGGAGCTGGCCCTCGAACGCATGACCCCGGCGGGGCCAAGAGGCTGGTCAGCGAGCAGGCCACCCTTGGCCCCTGCGCCAGCCCGGCCTCACAGTATTGATGACTTAGTGCTGCCGATCGACGCCCATCAATCGGCACAGGCCTTGCTGTATGTCGGTGCATGTCCCCATCTCCCCGCCTCTTCCTCGGCAGCCTGCTCCTGCCTCTCGCCCTGGCCTCCTGCGCCCCTTCGCCAAGCTCGAACGATTGCGCTGAGGGCAAGTGCGACTCCCAGCCTTCCGCGCTCGGCCTGTGCACGGCCATCCGCGGCAACGGCCAACTCATTACCGCGCACTTTGCCTCGCTCGCTCGCATCGTCGAGCACTTCGGCATGATCGACGGGGCGGCCGGCGGTAGCTCGGCCAGCATCACGGTCTTTATGACCGAGAGCATGCAAGCCAATCCGAACATCAGCGATTGTGGAGACCGGAGTTGCGACACCGCCGAGCGCAACGCACGCGCGGCTCTGCTCCTGAAATCCTTTCCCGGCTACGTGCAGCACTTGAGCACAACCGATGAAGCCGCAGCAGTTGGTCAACTCTTGCCCTTGGTCGCCAAGATCAAAGCAGCCGGCATCGATAGCTTGCTCGACGAGGACGCACAGGCGGGCATCGATGCCCTGACTGCGCTCCTCGAGTCTGACGATCTGCGCGATCTCATCAATCCCGAGCTAATTGGCCTCCTGCAAAATTCACCCAACCCCGAGCAGCACGCTCGCGACATTCTCGAAGGCGTTCAGAAGCTCGGTAGCTTTGCCGCCGACTCCGACACGATCTTCATCCGCCCTGGCCTGCTCAGTTTTCCCGCTCTGGCTGACAAGCTCGGTCGTGCTGGCGACTTCTATGCCGGCAACGGCCCCGCCGATCAGGCAAGCATGCAGCGCTTCATGGAAGCCTGTGCCAGCCCGGGTCGGGACAAGAGCTGGTTTGAAGTGGCCGCCCTGCCCGCTGGCGAAGAGAGCTGCGGACAGCTCTTTGACTCGATGCTCGGCAGCTACCGCGCGGCCCTGGCTGCCGATCCTGACTCCTTCGCCTCTCGCATCGACGAGCCCGTCGGCGGCAAAATGGCTGCCCTCATTTCCACCTCCATCCTCAGTGGCGAGAGCGCCGATAGCTGGCGCCAGGCGCGCGCCGACTACAATCAAGCCCAGCCCTACACCTTCACACCAAGCTTCAGCGACGTGAGCTTCGGCTACTGGGGTCGCGCAAAGGACTTAGAAAAAGTAGCAGCCAACGATCAAGGCTACCAGGATCTGAAGACCAGCAAGTTCCGCGACCTCGGTCAAGCCAGCTGGCGCGAAGTTTTGTCCTTCTCACCAGCCGAACCAGGCCTGGCTCGCGCTCTGGAACTCGATGACGAACTGGTGTCCTTTGGCGGCTGGTCGGATCTCAGCCCGGTCATGGCACTGCGAAACATCGGCTGCGAGAACGTCGTCTACGTCACTCGCAGGGGTGAAGAATCGAGCTTCGCTACGGGCGTCGCCACCCTCTTGGGCATGAGCAGCGCAGAAAAAGCCGAGCTCTATGATCTCGACGCCAACAGCTCGTACACGGTTGCCCTCGAAGAGACCGACGCGACCTGGTGCACCGATTGGAACAACAAAGAAGCCACCGATTTGCTAGGAATAACTCTGGACGGCTACAACGCCCCCATGGAAGCCACCAGCGAGTACTTCACGCGCGCCGATCCTTCCTACGACAACCTCAGCGAAGCCACCGGGCTGCGAGGCTGTACCCCAGGAGCCGCTGCCGCCCCATAGCGCCCGCGCTCAGACGACCGTGGCGATGCACAGGGTCCGTTGACCCTGTGGGGTAGCGAGCTCGACCTCGTCTCCCGCCTGCCTGCCAATAAGAGCTCGACCGATGGGCGAGCTAGGCGTCACCACCAGGACCTTGTCGGCCGCCAGCGCGACGGTGATGCCGCCACCGCTTGGCGAAAGGAAGTACGAGCTTGTCTCGCCCTCGTCGTTCTCGACCCTGACCAGGGCACCGAGACCAAGGGGAGAATCGCCATCGAAGGAGCGCGGTCGAAAGCTGCTCAGTTGCGCGATGGACGCTCGCAACTCGGAGACCCGCTTGGCCAGGCCTCGAGCCAGGTAGCTTGTCTCGGTCGAGCGCATGTCTTTGTCGCCCTCGGCCTTGGCTTCCTGATGGGTGGCGCCGGCTTGCGCCTCGAGCTGACCTTGCGTGATGAGCTGCAGGTCGGCCTCCAGAAGTTCTCGCAACCTGGCCACCAGTTGTGCCTTGTCGATTGCGGGCGCCATGAGTCCCCACTCTAGCAGCAGGCAAAACTGACATAAAGAAGCCAAGCGCTACTTCGGCGGCTAGGCTCTGGCTCATGTCGACACCGCCGAGCGAGAGCAACGCCGCCCGCAACTTGGTCATCATCGCCAGCCTCTTCGTCATCACCGCCGGCCTCAAAGCCGCCAGCGAGATTCTCACGCCCCTACTTGTCTCGCTCTTCTTCTCGGTGCTGTGCATTCCGCCTCTGCAGCGTCTCAAGCGCCACCGCGTGCCCGAGACCCTTGCCATTGCCATCGTCATCTTGGGCGCGACCATTTTGGTTCTCGTCATCACCCTCATCATCGGTCGCTCGTTGGCGGGCTTTGAGAACAAGCTTCCCGAGTACCGCCTGGCCCTCGATGGCCACCTGGCGCAATTCCTCGACTGGCTAGAGCACTACGGCATTCGCGTCGATCGCCAGGAGCTAGCTTCGGAGTTTGGCTCTACCGCGATTCTCGATCTCGTGACCGGGGTTGCCTCCGGAATCCTCGCCGCTCTCTCGCAGATCTTCCTCGTCGTTCTCACCATGGTCTTCATGCTCATCGAAGCTTCGTCCTTCCCCTCCAAGCTGCGATTGGCGCTCGGCAACCCCGACGCGGAGCTGAGCGACTGGAGTGCCGCCATGGTGCAGGTACAGAAGTATGTCGCCATCAAGGCGGTCGTCAGCCTGGTGACCGCGGCGCTTGCCACCATGATTACCTATGCGCTGGGCGTCGACTTTCCGCTCCTGTGGGGCCTCATCGCTTTTCTCTTCAATTTCATTCCCAACATCGGGTCCGTGGTCGCCGCCATCCCGCCCGTGCTCTTGGCGCTGGTGCAGCACGGTGTCAGCAGCGCAGTGGTGGTCGCCATGGGCTACCTGGTCATCAACCTGGTCATGGGCAACATGGTCGAGCCGCGCATGATGGGTCGAAGACTCGGGCTCTCAACCTTGGTGGTCTTCCTGTCCCTGGTCTTTTGGAACTGGGTGTGGGGCCCGGTCGGCATGGTGCTCTCCGTACCGCTAACCGTGATTGCCAAGATCATCCTCGAGCACAGTCAGCAATTCCGTGGCGTCGCGGTCATGCTCGGGGCCGACACCGGCGAGACCAGCAGTTAGTCTAGGCGGCGGTCCCAGACCTATTGGCAAATGGCCGTGCAGCCCTCAGCCGGGCACTTGATCCATCGCCATGCGAACGCTCGATGATCCCAGCCAGTCTCGCCATCGACATCGACGACGGAGACAGTGGCGCCTTCAGCGTTCGCACTTGCCGGCGAATCAAAGCGGAGAGCGATCTCGCGACGCTGACCATCTGTACATGCGCCGCCAACGCGAAGCGTGCTGCTATCGCTGGCCCACCAGTCAGCGTCGAAATCGCAGCGCAGCGGGCCTAGCTCGTGGGCCACCGTGCCGGTCACGTAGTCAGGATCGGCGCCGGTAACATCACAGGTCTCCAAGAGCTCGAGGGAACCATCGGCGCCGAAGCGATACACGGAGGCCTCGTAGCCGGCGTGCGATGGTTGATCGATGATCCAGTCGCCGACGAAACGCTGGTCGACCTGCGGGGACCCACCCTCACCGGTACAGGCGCACAAGACGAGCAGGATGGGTGCGATGATTTCGATGGCCTTGCGCATGGTCCCAAGCCTACTCCCAAGCGGGGCGCGCGAAAGCGTTTGCATTCGCCCCAATCGCCGCTTGGGAAGAGCTTGGGCAATAGGTGCAGATTTCGCAGCCCACCCGTGAACGAAAAAACCGCAAACATCTCTTCGATGCTTGCGGGTTTTTAGAGGTGCCACCCAGATTTGAACTGGGGATACATGGTTTTGCAGACCATTGCCTTACCACTTGGCCATGGCACCGGAGCGGCTTGCACCGCGTTGCAAAGATCTACCTCAAGGCCCCCGGCCCCCGCAAGGGGCTCGCCAGCAGAAGCGTGACCGATCGCTGCTATATTGGCCCACCCGTGAAGAGACGTGACGCACTCAAGACCCTGGGCTCCTTGGCCACCGGCACGGCCTTGAGCAAACT
>JAHEAK010000447.1 GCA_024642805.1 Kofleriaceae bacterium
ACTCGATGCGCCTGCAGAAATAGCTACTCACCGGGCTACTCACCGGGCTACTCACCTGAGTGCTGGCATTTGCTGCTGGCCGCGCGAGCCAGCGGGCGTAGAATGAGGCATGGCCGCCAACGATGCGAACGACCACCCCGATGCCATCGTGCTGCCCGGCACGAGCCGTAAGGATCTGGTCGGCGGCGAGGGCGATGAACCGCCAGTGGTCGCGCGCATGATCGTCGAGATTCGATCCGATGGCACGCGCACCATCGCTCGCGGCGCGATGGAGGATCTGACCAGCGGCGAGAAGGTCGCCATCGAGGCTCATGGACGCACGCCGATGAGCCTGGCACTCGGTCTCGCTCGCTCGATGATGGGCGCGCGCAGCCTGGCCAAGGCGGCCGCCCGCAAGCTGCTCGCTCCAAAGAAGTAAGCTCGTCGTCGCGCGCCCCGATGTGCCCGACGAGCGGACGCCATCGGCAACAGGCCTCACAGGGCGCGCACGACCCGAGCTCGATGCTAGGGCTGGACTTCCGAGCCGCAGGTCAGCATCTTGGTTCCCTGATAGGGATTGGCGAGCTCGGCATCTGGTTGCACCCAACGCTGGAAGCCCTTGGTCATTGGGCACTCAAATACGTGATAGCCCTTGGCCACATCCGGCGCGCCTGCCAGCATGGCCAGCACCGCCCGACTGAGCTCACCGAAGTTGTTGCGCATGACGGCGATGTCATCGGCAGGGCTCTTGGCCAGCGCCTCCGCTGCCGTGACCACCGCGGCCATCGCTTCGCGTGCAGCCTCGGGCGCATTGGCTGTTGCGCTCTGCGCGGCCGTGGCCACACCCTGCGCACACTCCGCGATGCCCTTGGTGCTATCCGCCGCTAAGAACGCGCGACACAACTCGTAGGAGCTCATCGTCTCGCCGGCGAAATGGCCGGCGGCGGGGGCCTTGACGGGCGCCTTGACCGGGGCCTCGGGGGGCTTGGCTGGCGCCTCCGCTGTACCTTCCGCGCTCTTGGGTTCGGCGCTTTGCTGGTTTTGCCCCTGTCCGCTCTTTGAGCAGGCGACGGCGCTCGACGAAGCGCCCAGGACGAACATAAGAACTACTCTCATTCCACTCTTCATATCACTACTCCTCGGTCTGTGAAGATCTGCTCTTCTGGATGGTGTTGGCTGCATCGGCACTTGCCTTGGCGAGCCGCTCGTGCAAACGAAACTCTTCGACCCATGCGTAGAGCACGGGCACGGTAAACAGGGTCAAGAGGATGGTCACCATGCCGCCGACGCTTGGCAATGCCATCGGCACCATGATGTCGGAACCGCGGCCGTGGGAGGTGAGCACAGGCAAGAGGGCCAGCGCGGTGGTCGCGGTGGTCATGAGGCACGGGCGCACGCGCCGATGTCCAGCCTCGGCGGCTCGCTCGTGTACTTCCTCGATCGAACGAGGAGGCTCGGCTCGAAAGCGCTGCGAGAGATAGGTTGCCATGACCACACCGGCATCGGTGGCGATACCAAGGAGGGCGACAAAGCCAATCCACACCGCTACCGACATGTTGACCTTGCCCACTTGAAAGAGCTTGCGCATGTCGACGCCGAAGAGCGAGACATCCAGGAACCAGGGCCGGCCGTACAGCCAGATGAGCGAGAAGGCGCCCGCCGCACAGATGACGACTCCAGAGAAGATGATGAAGGTGGTGCTCACCCGACGAAACTGCAGGTAGATGATCAAGAAGATGACAGCAAGCGCCAGAGGCACCAGGACGCGCAGCTTCTTCTCCGAACGGACCTGGTTCTGATACGAGCCGGCGAACTCGTACTGCACGCCAGTGGGTCGAACCAGCACGCCCTCGCGCTCCAGTTTCTCGAGCGCGGCCTTGGCCTGCTCGACCACTTCCACCTCCGATGCCTCCGGCGTCTTGTCGAAGAGCACGTAGCTGGTGAGGAAGGTATCTTCCGACTTGATCACCTGCGGTCCCTTGACGTAGCGAATGGTCGTGAACTGCTCGAGAGGGATTTGCTCGCCTCCAGGGGTGGGCACGAAGATGCGGGCCAGCGCTTCGACGCTGTCGCGCTCCTCGCGCGCATAGCGAACCCGCACCGGATAGCGCTCGCGGCCTTCGACCGTGCGCGTGAGCACCATGCCGCCCAGGGCAACCTGCACCAGGTGTTGCACCTTGCCGATGGATAAGCCGTAGCGACCAATCGCCTCGCGATCGATGTCTATTTCCAGGTAGGGCTTGCCAATCACGCGATCGGCGAAGACGGTCTCGGGCCGAATGCCTGGCAGGGTCTTGAGCTGTGCTTCCAGCGCCATACCAAAGGCCTCGATGCTGGCCAGATCAGGGCCCTTGACCTTGATGCCCATCGGCGCTCGCATGCCACTTTGCAACATGACGATGCGGGTGTTGATCGGCATGAGCATGGGCGCGCTGGTCAGTCCTGGCGCCTGGGCAACGCTTGTGATCTCGTTCCAGATGTCGTTGGGCGTGCGTATGTGATCGCGCCACTGTCGCACGCGCTTACCGTGTTCATCGGTGCCGAACTCCGATTTGTAGGTGATGATGGTCTCGAACATCGAAATGGGCGCGGGGTCCAGCGGCGTCTCCGCGCGACCTAGCTTCCCGACCGCGCGACTCACCTCGGGAATGGCCGCGATGGCCGCATCCATTTCGCGCAAGGCGTCCAAAGCCTGGCCAAAGCTGGCATGCGGCATCGTGCTCGGCATGTACAAGAAGGAGCCCTCGTCGAAGGGAGGCATGAACTCGCGACCGAAACCGGGCATGGCCTCGGCCGTGGCTTGCGCTGGTGTCGTGTTTCGAAGCGCCGAGGGCAAGAAGCCAAAGACACCCTCAAAGCCGAGCCAGGCCGTGAAACCAAAGACCACCACGAAGACCGGCACGAGCAGCGACTTGATCTTGTTCTTCAGGGCCCAGTGCAGCATGCGCAGATAGACGCGCTCGAAGAGCAAGAAGGCGCCAAGCAGGCCAGCGATGGCGAGGATGACGAAGACCAGGTTGCTCACGCTGCTTCTCTCTCGACCAAGAGGCATCCAATCGAGAGTGAGCAAGAGGGTCACCGCGGCGATGGCCATGACATTCTCGAGGTAGCGAAGATACTTTTTCTGATCGGGCGCAACCAGGTTAGCGGCAACTCGAAACACGCCCAGGAAGATGACAAGTCCGCCACCAGGGACTGTCCAGCGCAAGAGCGAGAGACCCAATCCCACGATGAGCACATCGCGCCACTGCTTGCTGACCAGGCGCAAGAGCTGCTTTGCCCCCCTGGCCCGCAGCGTCTTTTCGGGCGTCAAGAGCAGGTGCGCGAAGGCAGGTAGAGCCAACATCGCCACCAAGAGCGCCGATGCCATCGCGAAGGACTTGGTATAGGCCAGGGGCGTAAAGAGCTTGCCCTCGGCCGCCGTTAGGGCGAAGACCGGCAAGAAGCTGACGATGGTCGTCAGCACACTGGTGAGAACCGCTGGCGCGACTTCGGCTGCCGCATGGGCGACGATGCGCGCTCGATCATCGCTGGGACTGGCGCGTTCGAGATGGACCTCGATGTTTTCCGTGAAGATGATGCTCATATCGACCATCGTGCCGATGGCGATCGCGATGCCGCTGAGCGCCATGATGTTGGCGTCGACGCCCAGGTACTTCATGCACAGGAAGGCGCCTAACACCCCCAGGGGCAGTACAGAGCTGATCAGCAGCGAGCTGCGCAGATTGCGCAGCATGAGCAAGACGACGATGATGGTGACGAGGATCTGCTGGGTGAGGGCCGTCGACAGGGTATGCAGGGTCTCGCCGATGAGCAGGCTCCGATCATAAAAGGGCACGATGCTGACCCGACTGACCGTGCCATCCTCGAGGGTCTTGCTGGGCAGAGCCATGGCGATCTGATCGATCTTGTCTTTGACGCCGGCGATGACACTCATTGGGTTGTCGCCATAGCGAGCAATGACGACGCCACCCACGGCTTCGGCTCCAGCATCGTCGAGCGCTCCCCGTCGCTGAGCCGGGCCTAGACTGACCCGACCGACATCGCGAACGCGCACCGGGGTGTGATCGCGAGTGACGATGACGGTTTCCTCTAAGTCGCCCTTGGAACCCAAGAAGCCCAGACTGCGCACCACGTACTCGACGCGATTGATCTCGAGAGTGCGAGCACCGACGTCGAGGTTGGAGTCGCCGACCGCCTTGGCGACTTGTTCCAGGCTAACCTCGTAGGCCAGGAGGGACTCGGGATCGACGTCGATCTGGTATTCCTGCACGTAGCCGCCGACCGATGCGACCTCGGCGACGCCACGTACCGACTGCAGTGCATAGCGTACGGTCCAGTCCTGCACGCTGCGCAGCTCGTGCAAGTCCCATCCGCCGACTAGCTTGCCATTTTCGTCGTGGCCTTCGAGGGTGTACCAAAAGACCTGCCCGAGCGCGGTGGCGTCGGGACCGAGCATGGGCGTCACCCCATCAGGAAGGGTGCCTGGCGCCAGCGAGCTGAGCTTCTCTAACACGCGTGATCGCGACCAGTAGAACTCCACATCCTCTTCGAAGATGACCAGGATGCTCGAGAAGCCAAACATCGACGAGCTGCGCACGCTGCGCACACCGGAAATGCCCAGGAGCGTGGTGGTCAGGGGATAGGTAAGCTGATCTTCGATGTCCTTGGGTGAGCGGCCGGGCCAGGCGGTGAAGACGATCTGCTGGTTCTCGCCGATATCCGGAATGGCGTCGACGGGCACTCGATTGCTGGGCAGATTGCCAAGCTTCCAGTCGAAGGGTGCCACCATCAGACCGGCGCTTATCAGCACGGCCACCAGAATGAAGACGACCAGTTTGTTGTCTACGAAAAACCCCAATGCTCGTTCCCAGGTGGGAGAGACCACTTGCTCCGACTCACCGGGTCTTGGTGCGTCGCTCAATGTTGATGTCCTCCGGCGGGTGCACTGGATGCACTGGGCGCACTGGGCGCGCTGGGTGCACTGGGTGCGCTGGGCGTCACCCGCGCATCACTGGCGAGCGGCAAGAAGGTGCCATGCTCGACGGCTTCGTGAATATCGCCGCAGGTGTG
>JAHEAK010000448.1:0-1160 GCA_024642805.1 Kofleriaceae bacterium
CCTAAGAAGTTCCTCGGTCTGGGTGCCGCGGGTGCCTCAAGAAGTTCCTCGGTCGGTGCCCGCGTGCCCGGGGGTGCCTCCCGGGGCGGGGGTGCCCGGGGTGCCTCCCTGAGCGCAGAAAGCGAGCGAAGCGAGCGGTCTAACGCCGTTTGGCAGAGCGGATCATCGCCCGGCCGTGCTTAGAGGCCCATCTGCTTGGCAACGATGATCCGCATGATCTCATTGGTGCCCGCGAAGATGCGCGCGACCCGTGCGTCCATGAAGGCGCGACACACTGGGTACTCGAGCATGTAGCCGTAGCCGCCGAAGAACTGCAGGCAGGTGTCGATGACTTCTTGCGCCATCTCGGTTTGCCACATCTTGGCCATGGAGCACTCTTTGACCAGGAACTTGCCGGCCACGTGCTCGGCGACCAGCTTGTCGAGAAAGGCGCGGCCGACTTCGACCTTGGTGGCGCACTCGGCCAGTTTGAAGCGCGTGTTTTGGAACTTGCTGATGGGCCGGCCAAAGGCTTCGCGCTCCTTGCAGTAGGCGATGGTGTCCTTGAGCACCTGCTCGGCGCCTGCCTGGGCACCAATCGCCACCACCAGTCGCTCTTGCTGCAGCTTGTTCATGAGGGCCATGAAGCCCGAGCCTTCGGGGCCGAGCATTGCGCTGGCTGGCACGCGACAGTCTTCAAAGAATAGTTCTGAAGTGTCTTGCGACGCCATGCCCATCTTCTTGAGCTTCTTGCCGCGCTGAAAGCCAGGCGTCGTCGCCGGCACGATGAAGAGCGAGATGCCGCGGTGGGCGTTGTCTGGGTTGGGATCGGTCTTGGCGACCACGATGCACATGTCGCAGTTGATGCCATTGGAGATGAACGTCTTGGCGCCATTGATGACGTAGTGATCGCCATCCTTCACCGCACTGGTCTTGATGTTTGCTAGATCCGAACCGGTGCCTGGCTCGGTCATGGCGATAGCGCTAATCACTTCACCCGACGCGCACTTGGGAAGCCACTCTTTCTTCTGCTCGGGGGTACCGAAGGCGTGCACGTAGGGCACGATGATGTCGGAGTGCAGCGCCATGGCAAAACCCGACTCGTAGGACTTAGCCAGCTCCTCCATGACGATCACCGAGTGCAAGAAGTCACCGTCGGATCCGCCGTACTCTTCTGGGAG
>JAHEAK010000448.1:1170-5040 GCA_024642805.1 Kofleriaceae bacterium
CTTGGGTACGATGCCGGCCTCGGCCCAGGCTTCCTGGTTGGGCTTGACCTCGCGCTCGACGAATTGCTTGACGCTCTTGCGAAAGAGTTCGTGTTCTTCAGAAAAGAGATTGCGGTCCATGGCGACGTCCTTGGCAAAGAGGGTTGGAGGCGCAAGGTGTATCGCAATTAGTTCGTGAAGCGAAGTAGTATCGACCGGCGAGTACTTCGGGAAGCGAAATAGTTGGGACCGGCCCTCCAGGCGTCTCAACGACGGCATTCACACAAAATACTTTTAGTTACAGATACATAGATGCATCGCCACCGCATACCCGCACCGAGCTGCGACCCCCGCCCTGGGGCACGACCTGCACCTGCGCGCCGATGCGCTCGGCAAAACCGGGGACGTGCGAGATGAGCCCAACCTTGCGCCCGGTAGCCTGCAGGGAGTCGAGTACGCCGAGCGCAATCTCCAGGGTGTCTTCGTCGAGGCTTCCGAAGCCTTCGTCGACCAGCAGCGATTCGACGCGAACTTCCCGTGAGGCGAGCGAGGACAGGCCGAGGGCAAGTGCCAGGGAGATGAGAAAGCTCTCGCCACCAGAGAGCGAATGAACGCTGCGCACGTCATCACCCAGATCGCGATCGACGATCTGCAGATCCAGATCGTGACCAGGCACGCGCTGCAAGAGATAGCGGGGCGCCAGATCGGCCAGATGCAGGTTGGCGCCAGCCAGCAAGCTGTCGAGAGTCAGACTCTGTGCGAAGACGCGGAACTTCTTGCCATCTGCCGAACCGATGAGATCCGAGAGGGCGCGGAAGGTGTGCGCACGCGCGACGGCGGCGTGCATGCGCTTGTCGAGCTGGTCGCGTCGCTCGCGAGCAAGAGCATCAGCTTTGAGGCGCGCGCCTAGCTCCATGCCTGCCTCGGCAAGCTCGCCGAGCCGCGTTTGCTCAAGGGCCGCCCCGCGTGCGGCCTCTTCCTCGCGTAGGGTCGGCGCATCTTGCCCTTGGAGTTCGCTCACTCGTAGGCGGCACTCTCGGGTCGAGCCCTGCGCCTGTGCCAGCGCATGACGTGCGGCCTGCAGCGCGAGTTCGGTGGTGTGCAACTCTTCCTCGGGAATGCTCAAGCGACGGCCCAGCTCACGCCAACTGCAATCGAGCTGGTCAAGCACCTCCTCGAGCCGCTCATCGCAGGCAACAATGGCCTGCTCGGTCTCGACGATCCGCGCCTGCGTACTGAGCAAGCGCGCCTGCGCGGCCGCCAGCTCCTGCGAGGCCTTGTGCTCGACGGCGATGGCTTGCTCGTGTTGCGTCTGCAGCTCGGGAAAACGCCAATGCGCCGCGTCGGCCAAGCGCGAGTGCACAAGCTCGAGCGCGGCGCGACAGCGATGTAGCTCGGCGTCGCGAACCCGGTAGCGCTGCGCCAGACATGAACCGCGCCGCTCGCTGGCCAGGGACAGCTCTTGCTCGGCGAGCACGGCTTGCTCGCGCATGGCCTCCCACTTGCGCTGCGCGGCCTCGACCTTCTCGGCCAGTGTGTGTACCTCGGCGTCGGCTTCTTCCGCGCGCACTAGAGCTTGCCGCGAGTCTTGCAAGGACTGCTCGCCGATCGCCCGAGCCTCCGCCATGGACGCGAGGGTGGCATCCGAGCACATATCGAGCTCGCGCCACGGTTGGCTGGCCCGATGCGCTTGGAAGGCATCTCGCAGGCGATCGAGCTCAGCACTGTTGCTCGCCAGGTTGCGCTTGGCCTTGGTGAGAGCCTGGGTTGCGGCCTGCTGCGCGGAGTCTCGCTCGGCCTGCGCACGGTTCAGAGTGTCGAGCTCGGTGCGCAGCGTTTGCACCCGCTCCTGTTGCTCGGCGACGATGGTGTGGACGACCTGGGCATCGTTGGCAAAGGGATGCTGCTCGCTACCGCACAAGGGGCAGTGAGCGCCTTCTTTGAGTTGTGCGCGCTGTTCCGAAAAATCGATAGCGATGCGAATGCGATCGAAGCTGGCCTCGGCTTCGCGCACGACATCGCGCTTGCTGCGCACAGCTTGCGTGCACTCCTCGACGCTGGCAAGACCTGCGTCGATCTGTTGTTGCAGCGCCCCCGCCTCGGCTTGGAACTCGCGCAACTGGACGTGGCTCTTGCGTGCGCTCGCCACCATCTCCTCGAGCTGGCGCACATCGCCAAGCTCCTCGACGAGCGCACTCACGCGCTTTCGGAGCTCGCCCAGGCCAAGCTCTTGCGCGGCAACTCGGGCCTGGCTGTGGCGCTCCCTGGCCTTTTCTAGATCCGCTTTGCACAGCTGACTATCACGGCCGATCGCCGCTAGCTTGCCGTGCCACTCGCTGAGCAGAGCATCGAGTTGGGGCGCCAGGGCATCGAGTGCCTGCGCGCTCATGTCAGCAAATTCCGCGTGCTCGCGACCGGCGCGGCGCAGCTCTTCGTGATCGAGCAACCAGGCTTGCAGACGGCGATCGCTCTCGCCTAGCTCCGTGCGCTGCGCTTGCAGATCGTCGCGAAGCTTGGCGCGTGCGGCTTCGATGGCGGCAGCCAGCTCGCCCACGCGCGCCTGTGTGTGGGCAAGCACGCCTTGCGCGCTGTGCACGGCCTCTTGCGCCTGGGACTGGGCAAGCACGGCCTGCTCCGCTTCACGCCGGCGCAGCTGGGTGGCATCGATAACGCCCATATGACGACGTGCGGCTCGCGCCAGCTGCATCTCGCTTTCAGCCGGTGCGAGCGCTTGCAAGGCCTCCTGCGCGTGGGCCTCAGCGCGCGTGGCCTGCTCGAATCCAGCTAGCGCCTGGGCGTGAGCGAGGTGCCAGCGCGTGGCCGCTTGCGCGCGATGCAGCGCCTGACGATGCTGCTCTTCACGCTCGCGGAGTGCCGTGAGCTCGAGCTGCAAGGTGTCGCGCTCGGCGTCGTCGAGCGGCTGACTGGCATCGGCGCTGCTCTGCAGAAGCTCAACCTCCTTGGCTTCATCGGCGGCGCGCCGAAAGGCAGCCACCGAGACTCGCGTGTACACCTCGGTGCCCGTCATGCGCTCGAGCAGCTCTGAGCGCTCATCTTTGTCGGCGCGCAAGAAGGCGGCAAAGTCGTTTTGGGCCAAAAGCGCCGAGCGCCGAAACTGCTCGAAGCTCAGGCCCAGCGCGTCTTCGATGGCCTGCAGGGTCTCGGTCTTCTTGCCGGAGTGAAGAACCCGAGCGCTGTCTAGACAGCTGAGGGAGAGCTGGGCCTGTTGCAACTTGCCTTTGGCACTGCGACGTGCTCGGTGCACCTGCCAACGAGCGCGGTAGCCGCGATCGTCGCGGCCGAGAAAATCCACCTCGGCAAAGCCCTCGGCGCAGCCTCGACGCAGCAAGCCGCGCACGTCGTTGGCCAAGATGCGGTGCGCGTCGTCTTCGTCGGCGAGACCAACGGGTACGCCCGCGCGATTGCTCAAGCGCGGCGTGCGATCGAAGAGGGCCACGCACATGGCGTCGAGCAAGGTGGTCTTGCCCGCGCCGGTCGGCCCGGTGATGGCAAAGATGCCCGTGTGCTCAAGAGGACCGGACTCGAAGCTGACCTCGAAGTTCTCGAGGCTGGCCAGGTTCCGGCCGCGAATGGCCAGGATCTTCATGCCGACTCTGCTTGGCCCAGGCTGTCGAGAAGCTCGTCGAAAGCCGCGAGCATCTCGGCAGGCGGATCGCCGCCGTAGTCGCGTTGATAGCGTCGGCGCAACACTTCTTGCGGATCGAGGTCGGCCAGTCGCTGGCCACTGTGACTCTCGCCGAGGGCCTTGCGATCGCCGACGTAGGTGCTGCCAATCTTGACCAGGCGGGCGCGCTTGCCCTGCAGTGCGGCCTCGATCTGCTCGCGCAAATTGGCGACCGGCTTGGCAAGCTCGACGTTGACCTCGAGGAA
>JAHEAK010000449.1 GCA_024642805.1 Kofleriaceae bacterium
CTCGAGCCACATCGGATCGGTGCCGAGCGCAAAGTAAGGACCGGTAAAGAGCTCGCCCATGCACAGCGCCTGCACACCCATGGCGCTGGCGGCCGCGATCAGCTCGCGGTGGTGCTCGAGATTGGCATCGCGGAGCTCACCGAGGCGGCCCTTTAGACTGTGCAGTTCGGCAATGCTAGCGGGCATCGCGCTGTAGGCGTTTCGAGTTTGGGTGAGTGCTGCGCGAAGGATGCGAGTCATCGGATAGCTCCTGTAAAGAGGACCAGAGTGGTTGCGGCGTCCCCGAGCTCGCCCACGAGCTGGCCCCGTGCGCGCGCCTCCAGGAGCCCAGCAAAGCCAGCGGCGCCGGTATGATCGACGGAAATCCCAGTGCGCTCGGTGGCAAGCGATTGCGCCTGGCGCAGGCGATCTTCACTGACGGTGATGACCGAGCCGTGGCTTGCGTGCAGACCTTCGACGATGGACAGCCAATCGTAGGTCTCATCATCGAGGATGCCGCCGGCCACGCTCTGCGGTGGGCGCTCCCACGGCCACATGAATTCGGAGCGATGGCTGCGGGCATAGTCCAGGTCAGCGCCGCGCTCTTGCACCGCCCGCCATGCGCGAGCAAGGGGATGGGCGTTGTCGGTCTGAACGGCGTGAAAGCGCGGCAGCTGGTCGATGAGGCCCGCCTCCTGCGCCATGGCGTAGGCCTGCATGAGCGAGCTTGCCAGCGCGCCGCCACCCACCTGCACGAAGACATCCTCGAAAGGCCGCGACTGACTCTGCTCGATGAGCTCCCAGCCAAGGGTGTGGCCGCCGACGAGAGCCAGCGCGTTGTCACCGCCCTGGCAGCTAAAGGGCAGGGCGCCGCCAGCAACAGCCTCGCGAAAGCGCAGATAGCAGGGGTCGCCAGCCGGATCGCTCTCGCGCCGCTCGCAGAAGACGCGCTCGGCACCGAGAGATTCCAAACGCGCGAGCACAGCAGGGTCGGCGGTGGGCGGAACGAAGACTTGCAGGGGCCGACCAGCGGCCTTGGCGACCACAGCTGCTGCCAGCGCCGCATTGCCGCAGCTGGCGATGGCCAGGGGCTTGGCGATGGCTCGGCCCGAAATTCTCTCCGCCAACGCTAGATGAATGGCGGTGGCAATCAAGTGGCGTGCCTTGTGCGAGCCGGAGACATTGACGGTCTCGTTTTTGACCCAGGTTTGCAGCGCGTCTTCGCGAGTGAGTGGCGTCATCAATGGAGCGCGATCGACCTCGGCAATGGCGTCGCTCAAGCTGCTGACGAGATCTACGTAGTCCTCATCGGCAAGGCCTTGGGCACGAGCCACCTGATAGCTGTAACTCAGGCGTCGGTAGCGCACGAAGGGATTGCGGCTGGCGGATGCGTCCCGTCTCGACCAGGCATCAGCTATCTGGTCCGCGTTCCATCGCAGGACGTGATCGACATCGCCCTCGCCGCGCTGGGCGCACGAGAAGGGCAGAAGCTCATCCTCTGCGACGATGGTGTCGCAACCGCCGCACTGCAGCTGCACGCTACACCTCGACGCCGGTCTTGGCGTTGAAGTCCTCGATCATGGCGTCCCACTGGGGAATCAGCGCGCGCAGACCGACCCAGTAGCTCTGGTCGCGGCGAGCTTCGAAGTCCTCGAGCTCGACGCCTTGCTGCTCGACCCAGGTGAAGTAGCCCAGGTTGAACACGCGATTGCGCTCGCGCTCGCCCATGATGAGCACGTGGTCATCATCGGCCTTGACCAGCTCGGCATCGAAGATCTTTCCGGCCAGGGCCTGGTCGAAGCGGCCGCCGAAGTACTTGCTCTTGGCCTTGCCAAGCTCGGTCTCGTACATGGCAGCGCCATCGGTGGCTACGGTCATGATGGCGTCCTTGGCGCCCAGGCCGAGCTTCTTGGCGGTCTTGATGGCGGCCACCATGTTGGCGATCGACGACAGGCCGAAGTTGGGCAGCATGGCGATGATGTCATCGGGCACGCCGCGCGCGCGCAGCTCCGCGTGACCCTCTTCGGTTTGAAAGAGCAAATGGATGGTATCGCTGGCGCGGTCCGAGAGCGCAACCACAGCATCCATGTTGGTCATGTTGTGGATGTAGGGGATGTGCTTGTCGCCGATGCCCTGGATGTTGTGCTCGCCAAAGCCGTTGTAGAGCATGGTCGGGCATTCGAGGGCTTCGGCCGCGACGATCTTGGTGCCGTAGACTTCCTTGAGTTTATCGCCAGCGGCAATGGTGCCCGCCGAGCCTGTCGCCGATACGAAGGCCGCACACGTGAGCGCGCTATCGCCCTTGGCCAGGTGATCGAAGACGGTCTGGAAGGCCGTGCCGGTGACGTTGTAGTGCACCAGATAATTTCCGAACTCGCAGAACTGATTGAAGATGAGGTTGGCATCGTCGGCGGCCAGCTCGTTGCACTTGTCGTAGATTTCCTTGACGTTGCTCTCGGTGCCGACCGTCCGAATCGTGTCGCTGGGATCCGAGGTCCACGTGTCGAGCCAGGCAAAACGCTCCTCGCTCATGCCAGCGGGCAAGACGGCCACGCCGCGGCAGCCGAGCACCTTGGAGATAGCTACGCCGCCACGACAGTAATTGCCGGTCGAAGGCCAGATGGCGCGGTGCTTGGCGGCATCGAACTGTCCCGTGACCAGGCGCGGGACCAGGCAGCCATAAGCGGCCAAGACCTTGTGGGCGTTGATCATGGGGAAGCGATTGCCAAAGAGCACGACGATGGGCGCATCGACGCCGGTGAGCGATTTGGGCAGCACCACGTGATTGGGCACCTCGACGCGGGTCTTGCGATCGGCGTCGTTGAACCAGTGCACGCGGAAGAGGTTGAGCGGATGGGGCTGATCCGGGTCGACGTCGGCGAGCTTGGCGCTGATCGCAGCAGGGATGCGCGAGGGGTCGGCAAGCTGGGCCATGGTGGGCAGCAAGACCTTCTGGGCGCGGAGTTTTTCCTCCGAGCTCTTGCGGGCCTTGGCGTCGACGATTTGGTTCTCGAGTCCTAGTGTTGCCATCTTAAATCTCACTCATTCGCTGCCAGAGTCGCGCGGCCTGTGCCTGCGCTTCGTTTCGTAGGGTTTGCAAAGTCTCTTCACTGGGCGGGGCGCTGGCCTTTGGCTGCACGCCGTCCCAAAAGGTGCCAAGCAGCACGGCGCTGGCGTCGATGCGCATGGCAGCCGCACTCAAATCATCTCCAGCGCTCTCGGCATCCTCCATGAGGGCCGCCGCTTCCGCCATCATGTCGGCCGGGTAGCCATCGGTGCCGAGGGCGACCAGCGTGCTCTCGGCCAGTGCCCGGGGATAGCCGACCTGGTTGCCGCGATTGGAGCGCGGGTTCTGCACGATCCAGATGCCACTCTCGGCGCAGGCCTGCACTTCCTCGCTGTCGAGGTAGATGCCGTGCGCGAAGATCGAGCCACTGTCCATGGCATCGCACTTGTCGAGTCTGTCGATGAGACCCGCGTAGCCGCGCTCGCGGGCGTCGACGACATCGGCCATGTCTTCGGCGACGTGAACATGCAAGACGGTATCGTGCTGACGGGCGAGCTCGGCGGCTTCACGAATGGTGTTGTCGCTGACCGTGAAGCAGGCGTGCAGACCAATGGCACCTTTGACCAGGGGGCGATCGTTGTCGCGCAGGAAGCGCGCGCACTCGGCAAGACCGCGCTCGGCTTCGGCGCGACCGCCATTGCGCTCGGTGGCCCCGTAGCAGAGAACGGCTGGCATGCCCATGCGCTGGCAGACCTCGGCGATGATGTCGAGGGAGCCTTCGATGAAGTTCGGCGACTCGTGGTGATCGATGAGTCCTACGCAGCCATGGCGCAGCGCTTCGGCCACGTAGAGCTCACAGCTGGCCTTCAGGCTGGCGGCATCGAGGGCGCGATCCAGTCGCCACCACACGCGCTCGAGAATCTGTACGAAGTTTTCTGGCGCGGGCGTGGGCGCGGGCATGCCCAGGGGCGCAAGGCCGCTGTACAAATGGGTGTGGGCGTTGACTCGACTCATGCTTCTTGCTTTGGGCTTCTCTTTGGTGCGGCTGCCTTAGGCCTGCGAGCGCGCCTTGATCTTGCCAACGCTGATGGCCTTGCCCGCTGGCGAGTCCTTCATGGGCAGGCGATAGCGGCGCACGCCATCGAAGGCGTAGAGCGCGCCGGCGACAGCGCCCGCGGTGGGCACCAGGCCAATCTCGCCAACGCCCTTGGCACCGAAAGGACCTTCGGGCTCATGGTCCTCGACCAGGATGACGTCGATGGTCGGCATGTCGCGAGCGCGCATGACGCCAATCTCGCGCATCTTGTAGGTCACCGGCCAGCCCTCTTCACAGGGCAGGTCTTCGCTGAGCGCAAAGCCAAGTCCCATGTGGACGGCACCTTCGATCTGGCCTTCGCAGAGCGCGGGGTTGATGGCGCGGCCGACATCGTGGGACGCAACCACGTGCTCGAGCTTGCCCTCGGCATCGAGAATGACCAGCTGGGTGGCGAAGCCAAAGGCGGTGTGCGTCTTGATCTTCTTGTTGCCCTCTTTGCCTGGGGCGGTGGTGTCGTCGACGACCACGTCGGCGGCAAAGACCTGGCCGACCAAATCACCGAGGGTCTTGCCGCTGTCGAGAGCGGCCTTGAGCTTCTCGGCGGCGCTCTTGACCGCGCGACCGCCAAAGAGGGTGCCGCGTGAGCCCGTGGTTTGCCCGCAGCCAAGGGCGAACTTGGAGTCGACCTGTGGGCGGAAGATGGCGGCATCGAGACCGGTGACTTCGACCGCGCACTGCACGAGCACCGTCAAGAGGCCTTGCCCCATCTCGGTGTAGCCGTTGTACAGACCGATGGTGCCATCGGCTTCGACGGTGAGACGAGCCTTGCCCCACTCGACGGCGCCGTTGCCAATGCCGCTGTTCTTGATGCCACAGTCAATGCCGACCGCCTTGCCGGCCTTTTTGGCGGCGTAGTAGGCATCCTTGACCGACTCGAGGGTCTCTTTGACGCCGACTGACTTCTCGAAGATCTGGCCGGAGGCAAAGGTGTCGCCAATACCGACCACGTTGCGGTGG
>JAHEAK010000450.1 GCA_024642805.1 Kofleriaceae bacterium
CCACGAGACCATCGGCGCAGCTAGCGCCGGCAAGGCCTTGGTGAGTCCAGGACCAGCGGCCCGCAAGGCCGCGGCGATTTCAAACGCGCCCCATGCCGCTGACGCAGCCAACGAGCCCGTGGTTTTTCAGGATCTCGTCAAGCACTACCAGGGATTGCAGCCCGAGATCGACGCCGCCGTCGCCAGAGTTCTTCGCAGCGGCTACTACATTCTCGGGCCTGAATGCTCGGCCTTCGAAGAGGAAATGACCACCTACCTGGATAGCGAGCGGGGCAGCGAGCGAGGCGGCGGCCAGGTTGTTGGCGTCGGCTCCGGAACCGACGCTCTCTTGATGGCCCTCATCGCTGCCGGCGTCGGCGCTGGCGATGAAGTGGCCACCGTGGCTACAACAGCCATCCCCGTACCCGCAGCCATCATTGCGCTCGGCGCCACCCCGCTCTTCGTTGACATCGATGCCAGGACCTGGGCCATGGATGTGGCCGACCTACAGCGACGCTTCCGGCCCTCGGTGAAAGCGATCATCTTTCCGCACCTCTACGGCAAGGCATGTCGCATCGACGCGATCCTGGCGTTTGCACGCTCTAAGAAGATTACTGTCATCGAGGACTGTGCACAGGCCATGGGCGCCGAGCTCGATGGTCGCAAGGTGGGAACCTTGGCCGACTTTGGAGCCTTCAGCTTCTACCCGACCAAGAACCTCGGCTGCATGGGCGATGGCGGCGCGGTATGGGCCCGCAGCGAGGAGCACGCCCAGGCCCTTAAGCTTTTGCGCAACTACGGCCAGAGCGGGCGCTACTCGGCGACAGCGCCACTTGGCCGCAACTCGCGTCTCGACGAAATCCAAGCGGCGATCCTGCGGGCCAAGTTGCCCCATCTCGACGCTGCCAACCGTCGACGCCGTGAGCTAGGTACCGAGCTGCGAGGTCTGGTTGGCCAACGGCTCGAGCTGCCTGAGATCGAAAAAGGAGCAGACCACGTCTACCATCTCTTCGTTGGCCTCATCGATGAGGGCGTGTCGCGCGATCGCATGCAGGAGCAGATGAGCGAGCAGGGCATCGCCACCCTCGTGCACTATCCCAAGCCCCTCTACAAACAGCCGGCCTTTGCCCAGGCCATCGAGCTGCCCGTCACCGAGTCGGTCGCCTCGCGCATCCTTTCCTTGCCCCTGTATCCCGAGATGCCAGACGCGGCCATTGCGCGCATCGCCGAGGCCCTCGCGGAAGTGAGCAAGGACAACGCCAAGGAGGTCGCGTGACGCAGGCATCAGAGCACGAGGCGGCCTTCCGCGACAAGAAGGTCATCGTGACGGGCGGTGCCGGTTTCATCGGCGCTTCTCTCGCGCAGCGCCTCGTTGCGTGCGGTGCCAAGGTCCACATCGTCGATGCCTTTCGCGAAGGCTGCGGCGCCAATGAGCACAACCTGGCTGGCTTTCGAGAGCGCTGCCAACTGCTGCGCTGCGATATCGCCGACGAGGAGTCGATGCGGCCGCTTCTGCGCGGAGCCGATTTCGTCTTCGACCTGGCCGGCCGCGTCTCCCACGTCGACTCGATGAGCGCACCGCAGACCGACTTTTACGACAACGCCGTGGCACACCTATCGCTCCTCGAGTGGGTGCGCCAGGAATGTCCCGAGGCGCGTTTCTTGTACTCGGGAACCCGTGGGCAGTATGGGGCTATCGATCGTCCTGGCGCTGTCGACGAAGAGCGCGTCCAGGCGCCCATCGACGTGAACGGCGCATCCAAGAGTGCCGGCGAGCAGATGATCTTCGTGTACGCCCGAGCCTACGGGCTTGCTGTCACCAGCCTGCGCCTCACCAACACCTTTGGTCCTCGTCATCAAATGAAGAACGGCCGCCACGGCGTGCTCAACTGGTTTTTGCGCCAGCTCATGGATGGCCAGACGATTCGCCTCTTCGGCGGTGGTGACCAGGTTCGCGACACCAGCTTCGTCGACGACGTTGTCGACGCCATGTGCGCGACCATGGCCAGCGAGCAGACGATTGGCCAGGTGTACAACGTGGGCGGTGAGGCGCTCAGCCTCAAGCAGTACTGTCAGCTGGCCATCGAGGTCTATGGCAGTGGTCAATTCGAAGTCGTCGAGTTTCCCGATGAAGCCAAGCGCATCGATGTCGGTGACTACGTGGCTGATCGTTCTAAACTCAGCACGCACACCGGCTGGCAGCCACGCACTGGCATCCGCGCGGGCCTGGTGCGAAGCTTCGACTACTACAGAGAGCATCGTGCCCACTACTGGTAGGCACAACGAGACCGACCGCCATGCATGACGATGTCTATCACCAGTACGCGCGAGTCTTGGATGAGCACTGGTGGACGGCCAATCGCCGACAGTTAGCCACCTGGGCCTTGCGCGCGGCCGGCATCGAACCCGGCGCTGGCTTGCGCATTCTAGAGCTTGGCTCGGGCGTCGGCGTCGAGCACGACTTTCTCGCCCAGTACGGCTCGCTCACCGGCGTGGAAATCAGCCCGGTGGGCCTCGGCTATTGCAAGGAGCGCGGCTACGACCAGCTCATCGCCGCCGACCTCAACGACTATCGCCCAACGCCGAGCAGCTTCGATCTCATCGTCGATTTTCACGTGCTCTATCACGAGTGGATCAGGGAGCCCGTCGAGGTCTTGCGGCATCTGCGCGCGGGGCTAGCTCCGGGCGGCGTGCTACTGAGCAGCGAACCGGGCTTTGAGATCTTGCGACGGGGTCACGACCGGAGCGTCATGGGCGGCAGACGCTTCAGCCTCTCACAACACAAGCAGCTCCTGCGTGATGCCGGCTTCGAGCTACTCAAAGCGAGTGCCTTCACCAGTCTGCTCAGCCCCGTCGTGCTCGCGCTGGCAAGCTACGAGCGACTGCGGCCAACAGCCCATGCCGCCAGCGAGGTCGCTGAGCTGGAGAGCTCACCGCGGCTGGTGCAGGCTGGTTTGCGCGCGTGCATGGCCGTAGAGCGCCAGCTCATCCGAGCAGTGCCCATGCCCTTCGGTGCCTCGGTCATCGCCGTCGCGCGAGCGCACTAGTGTTGGGCCGCTGCCGCCGCCGCTCGCTGCAGATCGGGAATGTGCCAGAGCTGTAGGCCGGCGACGGATCCGGCCTCCACTTGCACGGCGCCGACCTCCTGCAGCTTGGCGATCATCGCGTCGATGGCTTCCTGCGTGACGCCACCGTCAGGGGCGACGGGCATGAGGACGTAGGCAGCCTGGTTGCGAACTACGTAGTGCAGCTCTCGAGCGGGTGTTCGTTTGCGGACGTTGAGGAGATAGGCGCGCAGCTCGTGGCCTTCGACCAGGTTGCGCATGCGGGCCATCATCGTGGACGAAAGTTCGGTATCGTCGCCAAAGACGGCCACCCTCGCCGAAGGCTCGAGGCTGCTGAGCGTGTCGGCGAAGCTGGCATCGTAGAGTGGCACAAGCCAAATCTCTCGCAAGCCGCGCCACTCGGCGATGCGCGCACCTCCCAGTTGGCGAAGGGTCGCTGCGATTCTTGGGCGCTCTGCATCCTCGGTGGAAGCAAGATCCCAATAGACGTAGGTGACAGCGTTCGCGATCAAGACCTCGCGCATCTTCGAATCTTTGAGAGTCGCCATTTTCTTGGTGCGTGGCAGGAGCACTGCCTCCAGACGCGCGGCGTGCACGAAAGAAGCTTTGGTGCCGACCTTGCCCGGGCCAACGAGCACGCCGATGCGACTCGCTGGAAGGTTGCGCAGTGTCTCGTAGAGCGAGAGATAACGGGTGCGAGCCACATCTGACTGGGCGCGCACCGTGGCGGCCTCATGGAGCATCCCGATGCCGGCCATGCCCAGGAAGAGGCTTAGGCCTAGAGCCTTGGCCAGGCGTGCCTGCCTGCCAAACAAGCTATCGAAGGCCTCCAGGGCCAGGGCCGACCAGCAGCCCATGCTCAGTGCCAGCAGAGGCAAGAAGGACACCAGCAGGCGGCCATGCTTCCACTGATTGAGAGAAGCCATGCCGGCCGCCACGATCAGGCAGTAGAGCGGCATCGCCAGGGCAAAGGCCCTTGAGCGCGTCACGCCACCTGCATCCTCAGCCTTGGGTCGTAGCCAGTGGCGCGCCATGGCCACTAGCAAGGAGGCGCCCAGAAACACGAAGGGCAGGGCGCCCTTTCTCAGAAGAGTTCGCACGTAATACAGGCTGAAGCCGCGCTGCGACTCCGGCCCCTGAGGCACCTTGGCAAAGCGAATCCAGGCCGAGAAGTAGGGCTCGTGATACCAAATGGCGTAGATCACGACCAGGATCGCGAGCCCAAGGGCCAGGCCAATCGCGATCCACAGCCCAGGAGCAATGCCGCGCACAAGCGAGCCCGAGCGCGTCCACGGGGTCAGCCCGAGCAGCCAGGTCATCGCGGCAAAGGTGCAAAGACCGACCAGATAGCCTGCCATCGTTGGGTGGGTCGAGAAACTGACGATGGCCAAGAGGCCGGCTGCCATTCCAAACGCACGTCGCTTGCCGACGCCTTCTTCTTCGAAGCAGCGCAGCGCAAAATACAAAGAGAGGGCCATGAACATGCCGGCGTGCATGTGCGCCATCGCTCGCACGCCGTAGTCGCGAGCCATACGAGGCGCAAGGAGGGCGACCACACTCAGGATGCCAGCGACCGAACCAACATAACGTTTGGCAGTGAAGAAGACGCACAGGGCGGTAATCGCCAGCGATACGATCGAGAGCACCACCAGGGAATAGGTGTGGTTGCCAAAGACCTTGAGCGCCACGACGTTGAGCCCGTAGAACACTGGCCGCATGGCGTAATCGAGGACGATGCCCTCGACCGCCTTATTCGTGTTGAGAATCTCGTCGTGATAGTTGAGGCTGCGATCGAAAAAACCGATAAAGCCCGCCAGCACGGCAAGAGCCAGGGCCAGGGTGGCGCCATTGCGATCCAACCAGCGGCTAATCTTCGATTCAGACACGCTCGGCTCCGCCTGGCTTGGCCGCGAAAGATGTCGAAGGTGCGCATCCTTCGCTTTGATCCGACGGCCTTGGCACGGCGCCGACAGTAGTCA
>JAHEAK010000451.1 GCA_024642805.1 Kofleriaceae bacterium
TTCTCGGTCGAAGATCGCCAGTGGGACGAGAGCCTCGAGTACCTCGATCACCTGATCAAAACCGAAAAGGATCCTTCCGTGCGAGCGCGCTATCGAGCGACGACCGCGCACCTCTACGAGTAGGAGCTGCACGATATGACGACCGCGGTGGCGCTCTTGTGGCAGGCCGCCGAAGAAGCCCCCCACGACCTCAACATCTTGCGTCGCTTGGCCGGCCATCTACGCGCACAAAAGGACTGGCCCTCGCTGCTCGACTGCACCTCCTTGCTCTTGGCAGCTCTGCGCGATGATCCCAAGGTCAGCGCCGATGCGCATGCCGCCGCCTGGGTGGAGCTGGCGAACTTGTGCTCTTCCGAGCTCGAGGATCGCGAGACGGCGCTGTGCGCGCTCGAGGTCGCGGTCTCTCTACAGCCATCGAGCCTGAATTATCGCGAGCGCCTGGCCAAGCTCTACCAAGAGGACAAGCGCTACCACGATGCGGTTTCGCAACATCAGGCGATCCTCAACATTGAGCCCAGCCTCCTGCCCAGCTACACGGCACTGGCCAGACTCTGGGACAGCGTCGGTAACGCCTCCGCTGCCCTCGCCTGCCAGCAAGCGGTCTCGACCATGGTCGGCGACGAGCCAAAACACATTCCCGTGCCCTCGCTGCGCAAGACAGCGCTCAAGGAAGAACAGATGTCGATCCTTCGCCACAGCGAAGATCGATTTGCCATGGGCCGTCTGCTCGCCATCATGACGCCGGCCATTGCCACCCTGGCACCCACTCGCAAACGGCGCGCGACCTTCACGGGCCCGCGCCCGCTCCCCGACAGTCATCCGCTCTCCAAGAAGGTGGCAGCACTCGCCACACAACTTGGCGTGCACCCACCGGTCGTCTATCAAGATCCGGATAGCTCCCAGATCGCGGTTGGTGGCGTGGAACGCAGTGGAGAGGCCCTGGTGCCATCGCTGGTTCTCAACGAATTGGCCGGCGAGGGCGAGTGGGATCGCACCACCAACTTCGCGGTGTGCCGCACCCTGGTCACCTTGCGTCGCGAGTATCTCGTGGCCACGGTGCAGCCCAATCTCAAGTCCCTCGGTCAAGCCTTCGACGCGATTGCAGAGCTCACCAACGCACGCGCAGGCGCGCCCGTATCCAAGACCGCGACGGCTTTGGCCAAGAGCATCGAAGCTGCGACACTCGAACAGGCCAAAACCCTGATGCGCAAGTTGAAGCCTGACAAGCGCAGCAGTGGCTACGAGCTCATTCGCACCTGGGTACACGCGAGCGGCATGAGTGCCAATCGAGTGGCCCTCTGGGTGGTTGGTGACTTGCTGTGTGGCCTGCAGGCCGTCGATGCCCTCGGCATGGCGCAAGAGCAGCGAGAGGAAGCGCGGCAGGATCTCATACGGGCCTTCTGCAGCCCCTCCATTCGGGAAGACATGAAGCCGGAAGCGACCGTCCCACTCACGCGTACACCGCACGAGAGCAACCCCGAGGGAGCCATTGCGCAGGGCAAATCGCAGTCCTTGCGCAAGGACTTCCGAAACATTGCTCGCACCGTGACCGAGGAAATTCGCCTCGACAGCCTGTAGGCGAAGGTCCGCAGGCTTCCAGCGATTAGCTAGCGTCCCTGGTTGCCACGACCTGTAGGCCAAGGTCCGCAGCCTCTGGCCCAGGTGTCGTGGGCACATCCCAGGCGCAAAGCCGAGCACGTCGTGTGAATCTTAAGTACGATTTGAGGGTTTCTGACAACGTGCTCGAAGGATGCAATGACTGATCACAGCTCTCGCCGATACGACTCCATGTTGGGACTTCTCTCAAGCGAGGACAACCCGACGCCGATTGTTCGCCTCAATAAGGTGACGCCATACAAACACACCAAGGTCTACGCCAAACTCGAGTGGTACAACCCTTTCGGATCCGTCAAGGACCGGGTTGCAGCCAACCTGATTCGCGATGCTGAAGAGCGCGGCGTGCTCGGCGGCGACACCAAGCACCTGGTGGAAGCGACCTCGGGCGGCACCGGTATGGGCCTGGTCATGGTCTCCAATCTCAAGGGCTACACACTGACAACGCCCCTGTCTGCGGACATTCCCAAAGCCAAGAAGACCGTACTTCGCTTCTTCGGCACCAACGTCATCGAACTCAATGACACCTTGTGCCCGGCACCCGGTGCTCCTGAGGGAGCCATGGTGCAGGCAGAGGAAATCGGCAAGCGCCCCGGTCACCTGCAACTCAACCAGTACAAAAATCCCGCCAACCCACAGACCCACTACTTGACCACTGGCCCGGAGATTTGGCGGCAGACCGAGGGCACGATTACCCACTACGTCGCCGGCCTTGGCACCTGCGGCAGCATCACCGGCACCGGCCGTTTTTTGAAAGAGAAAAACCCCGAGGTCAAGGTCATGGGCGTCGACCCAGCCGAAGGCCACGACATTCCCGGTGTGCGCTCCAAACGTCAGCTGCTACTCACCGACTTCTACAAGCCAGACGAGTACGACGGCGTCGAGCACATCGACAACCAGGAAGCCTATCGCCTGTGCGCTCGTCTCAATCGCGAAGAGGGCATCATTGCTGGCCCAAGCTCGGGCATGGCGCTGGCCGGCGCCTTCAAGATGATTCCAGACCAGGAGGGTCTGGTCGTCGTGGTGCTCTTCCCCGACAACATCTTCAAGTACACCGACTCGGTGATGAAGCACTTGCCGGATCTCTTTCCCGCGCAAGCTCCCGCTGGCGGCAGCTCCGGTGCAGCGGTGTCTGACGAAGACTCCCAGCTCCTGCGCGCCTTGCTCGACAACGCCCGCAGCTCAAACGACATGATCGACATGGGCGGCGTCGAAGACCTGATGGATGGCGACGACAAGCCTGTCTTTCTGGATGTTCGCGCCCCCGATGAGTTCTCCGATGGTCACATCGAAAACTCGATCAACATCGAGCTTTCCGAGCTCAAGCCGGGGGCCGAAGGTCTGCCAAGTCGCAACGACACCATCATCACGGTCTGCAACGTCGGCAAGAAATCGGTCAATGCCATGTTGCTGCTCAAGTCGATGGGCTACCCAAAGGTCAAGGTGCTCATGGGCGGCCTCGGCTCGTGGGTGGCCGAAGGCGGCATGCTCGACGAATAGCGCCCTCGATTCGTGCGCTCGATCGCAGTGCACGCTTTTGGCCGCACTTTTGGCCTCAGAGGGGGCTCGCGCGGTTGCCTGGCCCCACTGCGCGAGGCCGAAAGCACGCCACAACCTGCTGATCTAACTGCGCGGGCCCATGGCACCCGAGTTGCTTAGATTCGGTGGGTGCGCGCCCTCCTCTACACCACCCTGGCCAGTCTCTGCCTTCTCGGCTGTGGCGAAGAGTTCAAGGTCTCTGATCCTGGCCTCGAGGGCCTTGGCATCGAGTCCGTGCAACCCGCTGTGCTGGTCCCCGGCTCGCACGTGGTCATCACGGGTCGCTCCTTCATCACCGACGATTGGGGAGCCGCACACCTGGTCATCGGCGACAAGAGCCTGCCGCTCAGCTTCGTCGACTTCCACCGCTACGAAGCGATCCTCACTCCTGAACTCATGTCGGCCCTCGGCGAGGGCACTCTCTCGGGGCAGGCCTATGTGTCCATCGATTCCTTCGATGACGGCACCACCCACGAGAGCAATCGCATCGACATCAACCTGGATGTGCGCTCGCAGCTCGAGCCCTCGCTCAGTGAGCTAGAGGCTGGCAGCCTCATCTACGTCAACGATGAGATCTCGCTCACCGGCGCCGGCCTCTTGCTCGGCGAGAGCGAGGGTCAAACCATGGCCTTGGTCAGCGGATGTTTCATCGCTCAAGGTTCCGCCGAGTGCGCGCCCATTGCCGACACCGAAGTTCCCGTGCGCGCCGCCAGTGAATTCGATCGAAGTCGCGGCAGTTTTCCATTCGCTCCGGCCATCGCCGGCATCGCGCCTGGTGAATTCCAGGGCGAGATTCGTCTGCGCAATGAGCACGCGGGCGGTCAGGCCGTGGCCGGCGTCGATGCCAAGCCCATGAACAGCGAGCTCACCAGCCCGGTTCTCTTCTCGGTGAGCAGCAACGCAGCCAGCCTTGGGCAATACATCGATGTCCAGGGTGGTGGTTTTGTCGGTGGTGAGGACGACGGCACTACCGAGCTCGAGTTCTCTGGCACCTTCACACCGGATCGATCGGGTACCCCTGTCGACATGGACTTCTCGATCATTCCCATCTTCGAGAAGGGCCGACTGGTTCGCTACGTCCTCAACGAGGATGACATGCTCGGTCAAACCGTCGACCTTCGGCGCATCACCGGTGTCTTTGCCGGCCGCATGACCCCAATCATCTACTTCAAGAGCGATCGTTCGGTCGGCTCGAGCGTGGACTTTCAGTTTCGTATTGCCCCGGTCAAGCAGGTCGTGTACTTGAAGATGTTGCCCAGCTTCGTGGCCACGCTGCGCTTCTTTGGCCTGCGCGCGATGCAGGAGCAAATCGTCGAGCGCATCATGCAAGTGACCGCGCGCGACTTTGACACCATCAACATGGAATTCCGCCTGGAGGAGCCCACCGATTTCGAGCTCTATGAAACCGTAGAGGTCGCGGGTTGGAATCCCAATTGTCGCGAGGTCGAGCGCTGCGCCACTCTCGGTTTGGACAACACCTCAGGCAAGGACGTTGGCAACATTCGTCTGCACGACTATCTCGGCGTCGCCGATAACGGCGAAGGCCTGGGATTTGGCGGCATCTTCATCCAGGCCCTCTTCGGCTTCTCGAAGCATCCGCACGACCTGAGCGCCAAGGTGCCAGCAGTGGCCTCTGATCTCTTCGACGATATCTTCGATCCCTTTCGACCCGACGAGGGCGGCACCCCGGTTAGCTCGGCAGACTTCCAGGACGGCCCCATCGCCCTATTGACCAGTGATCCGGGCTGCCCGGCTAGCGATCGACGCACACAGATTCAGTGCGCCGTTTGGGCCCTCGGCAATCTCATCGGCACCACCATCTCCCACGAGGTTGGGCACTCTCTTGGATTGGCCAGCCCCTTT
>JAHEAK010000452.1 GCA_024642805.1 Kofleriaceae bacterium
ACCTGAAAGCGATAATGAGTGGCGCAGAAGCCTATGGCGTTGTCTGCACTGCCGTCAGCACCGATGACAGTCGACCTCGAAGGATTCAAGAGTTTGATGAAAACTCCCTCGTCCGTATCAATGAGATTACCGAGGACGATGACAAAATCTACGGTCGCATTGTCCAGCAGGTGCCGTCGGCAAGCCTATTCAGTCGAAAGTCTGGATTCAGTACCTTGGCCGGTGACATTGCCTCGCTTGCGACGAAGAAGAAGATTGACGCAACCGTGAAGCAGGCGATGGTCAGTGCCCGTATCGGACAAGGAGCCTTTCGAGCTGAGGTTCTAGCGAGCTGGAATGGTCGGTGTGCCGTTACCGGTTCCACGCTGACCGAGGCGGTTCGCGCCTCTCATATACGCCCCTGGCGGGACAGCACCAATGCCCAGCGGCTCGACCCCCACAATGGGATTCCATTGATCGCCACGTTGGACGCTCTGTTTGACGCAGGTCTCATAACGTTCGACCACAACGGCGCATTGGAGGTCTCTCGAGCCGTGCCGAAGGATCAAGCCAGCTTATTGTCCCTTCAGGGAGCCCACCTCTCACGGGCTCCGCATCCGCAGGCAGTCGAGTACTTCGCCTACCACCGTGACCAGATCTTCGTTTCGACCTAGCGCTTACGCCAAGATCGCTCCTGGGCGTGCGATAAGAATCCTGGCCAACAGGTGGCCAACGGCATCTTCCGATATCGAACCCGAAAAGAGAAAAAGCCTGAAATCACGATGACTTCAGGCTAATTCAGTTGGCGGAGCGGACGGGACTCGAACCCGCGGCCTCCGGCGTGACAGGCCGGCGTTATAACCGACTTAACTACCGCTCCAAAAATCTTAAGTTGTCAGGGTCGCTTGGTTTGGTGGGCGAAACAGGGCTCGAACCTGTGACATGCGCCTTGTAAGGGCGCCGCTCTCCCAGCTGAGCTATTCGCCCGAAGGCCGAGTGTATTTATGCAAATCCGGGCGGCTTGTCAACGCGTCGCCGCGCTTAAGGGGCGAAAATGATCGGCCCGCCTGCAGCCTCGGCCTCGCCCAGATCAGCTCGAGGCATCAAGCACGCCCCCGCCCGCCCAAGCACAGGCCCGGGCCGCGCACCAACCCGTCGTGATGGGCTGGCGCTCCGCTGGCTTGTCGCGGCGACTGGCCGCGCACCAGCCCGTCGTGATGGGCTGGCGCTCCGCTGGCTTGTCGCGGCGACTGGCCGCGCACCAACCCGTAGTGATGGGCTGGCGCTCCGCTGTTGGCATTTGGCTTGTCGCGAGAACTGACCGCGCACCAACCCGCAGTGATGGGCTGGCGCTCCGCTGTTGGCGGGTGGCGCGGTCGCGGCGACTGGCCGCGCGCCGACCCTCAGTGATGGGCTGGCGTTCCGCCGTCGGCGGGCGGCTCGTCGCGCTTGATGGCGGCGCGCCAGTCGACGGCCTCCGAGGGGTTGACCAGGAAGGGGCTGCTGCCTTCGTGGGCCAGGGCCACCCGCAAGACCTCATCCATGTGCTCGACCGGGTGAATGGTCATGGCCTTCATGATGCGCTTGGGCAGGTCTTTGAGGTCCTTCTCGTTCTCCTTGGGAATGATCACGGTGAAGACGTCGGCGCGGTGTGCAGCCAAGATCTTCTCTTTGAGTCCGCCGATGGGCAGGACGCGGCCGCGCAAGGTCACCTCACCGGTCATGGCGACGTCCTGGCGAACCGGGATGCGCAAGAGCGCCGAGGTGATGGCGGTGACCATGGTGATACCCGCAGAGGGTCCATCCTTGGGTATGGCGCCTTCGGGGAAGTGCACGTGGATGTCGACCTTGGTGTTGAAGTCGCTAACCAGACCAAAGCTGTCGGAGCGCGAGCGGATGTAGCTCATGGCGGCCTTGGCCGACTCCTGCATGACTTCGCCGAGTTTGCCGGTCAGGGTCAAGCGACCTTTGCCAGGCACGATGGTGACCTCGGCGGGAAGCAAGTCACCGCCGTGCATGGTGACCGCCAGGCCGTTGGCGAGACCGATTTCGTTGGCGTCTTCGCGGCTCTGCTTGCGGTACTTGGCGGTGCCGAGGAACTTGATGAGATCCTTGGGACGCAGGTTGTACTTCTTGTCGGCTTCCTGGCCGGTCTTGAGCCAATCCTTGGCGATCTTGCGACACACGGTGCCGACTTCGCGCTCGAGGTTACGAACGCCGGCTTCGCGCGTGTAGTTGTGGATGATGGCGCGCAGGCACTCGTCGGAGAAGGTGACTTCGATGGGCTTGCCGGTGAGGCCGTTGACCTCGAGCTGCTTTGGCAAGAGGTACTGCTTCATGATCGCCAGCTTCTCCCACTCGGTGTAGCCGGGGATGTTGATGATCTCGAGGCGATCTTGCAGCGGCAGTGGGATTTGATGCTGGGTGTTGGCGGTGGTGATGAATAGAACATCACTGAGGTCATAATCCAGATCGAGGTAGTGATCGGCGAAGGTCTCGTTTTGCTCTGGGTCGAGAACTTCGAGCAGGGCCGAGGCCGGATCGCCGCGGAAGTCCTGGCTCATCTTGTCGATCTCATCGAGCAGGAACACGGGATTGCTGGTGCCGACCTTCTTGAGGCTCTGCAGAAGCTTGCCGGGCAGCGCGCCGATATAGGTGCGTCGGTGGCCGCGAATCTCGGCCTCGTCGCGCACGCCGCCGAGGCTTTGCCGCACGAACTTGCGACCGGTAGCGCGAGCGATGGAACGCGCCAGCGAGGTCTTGCCGACGCCGGGGGGGCCAACCAGGCACAAGATTGGTCCGCGAATTTTTTTGACCAGCGATTGCACGGCCAGGTACTCGAGAACCCTCTCCTTGGGCTTTTTGAGGCCGTAGTGGTCCTCATCGAGGATGGCCTCGGCCTCGGTCAGCTCTAGGTGTTCTTCTGATTTGATCGACCATGGCAGGGCCAGGATCCAATCGATGTAGTTGCGAACCACGGTGGCTTCCGCCGACATGGGGCTCATCATCTTGAGCTTCTTGAACTCCTTGCTAGCGCGCTCGCGGGCTTCGTCGCTCATGGGCTTGGTCTTGATCTTTTGCTCGAGCTCGTGCAGCTCGTTCTTGAACTCGTCGCGGTCGCCCAGCTCCTTCTGGATGGCCTGCATCTGCTCGTTGAGGTAGTACTCCTTCTGCGACTTCTCCATCTGCTTTTTGACCCGCGAGCGGATCTTCTTCTCGACCTGGAGAATCTCGATCTCGGCCTGCATGAGCTCATGCAGGCGCGTGAGACGCTTGGCGGGAGAGCGCAGCTCGAGGATGCCTTGCTTGTCGTTGAGCTTGAGGGAGAGGTGCGCGACGATGGTGTCGGCCAGGCGGCCCGGATCATCGATGGTCTGTACGGAGACCAGCATCTCGGGCGGGATGCGCTTGTTGAGCTTGACGTAGACTTCGAAGATCTCCTGAATCGATCGCATCAAGGTCTCGAGGTCTTGCTCGGCGTCCTCTTCATCTTCGAGCTCCTCCACTTCACACATAAAGCAGGGGGCCTCTTGCTCGTAGCGCTGAATGAGGGCGCGGCGCCTGCCCTCGACCAGGACCTTGACCGTGCCATCGGGCAGGCGAAGAAGCTGGATGATGTGACCGACGGTTCCGATCTCGAAGATGTCCTCCTTGCTCGGGTCGTTGGTCTTGGCTTTCTTTTGCGCGGCCAACAAAAGCTCTTTGTCGCCGGTCATGGCTTCTTCGAGGGCAGCGATGCTGCGCTCGCGCCCAACAAAGAGCGGCACGACCATGTGCGGAAAGACGATGATGTCGCGAAGAGGGAGCAGTGGAATCAATCGAGCCATGGGTATGCTTTCGAGGGAAGTTCAGCGTTTTGAAGTATTTCGCTGGATTAGCCGCCAGGACCGTACCCTGGCAGTGCATCGGCTGACAATCTATGGCCTAAACCCGATGACGCAAGCCGGGCCGACAAACCGAAAAATCCAGCATACTTAGATACAGGGCAAAAGCACCCTGGATCCATGTGGCATTATTACCCTGCTAACAGACCAGCGATTTCATAATATTAGCGACATAGACGAGCTCTCGTAGTTGCGGTTACAGTTTGTTTGCTAGGCATCAACAGTGCTCTAGTAGGCCTCTCGCATGCCCACTTCCAAAGCCAACGCTGGCCACGAGCTCTATCTCGTGTTGCGTGACTTTTCCTCGCGCATGCCCCAGCTGCTCAGCAGCATGCACCCGCTGAGTGACGCGCCCGAAGCCACCTTGCTGGTCGGCGTCGATGCCCTGTACCAACGCGAGCGCGATTTGAGCCTGCTGTGCCTGCGCTTCGACGAAAGCGAACTGGTTCCCAGCAAGCAGCAACGGCTCATCCAGCTGGCCACGCTGGCCGGGATCCCCGTGTTGGATCCGCACCGCCTCAGCCTGCGCGATCGCAAGCTCTTCTACCAGCAGTACCTGCGGCGCTTTGCGGTGCACATCGACGATCAGCGGGACACGCACATGGCGCTGAGCGTCCTGGGCGAGCTGCTTGGACTCATCCCGGTCTCCAGGCCTGTGCCGAGGGCTGCATCGCCACGAGCGGCATCGCCACGAGCCGCATCGCCACGAGCGGCGTCGCCACGAGCTGCGTCACCGCGAGCGCCCTCGCATCTGCCCGAATCAGAAGAACTCTTACTCGAGCGAGCGGCGACCCTGGCGCAGGAAGATAGCTACCTCTTGGATCCCGGCGACGATGTCGAGACGCGCGTGGATCCGACCCCGGGGCGAATGCTGGCCGCACTGGTCGACGAGGCCAATGCCACCGCCGCCACCGGATGCGCCAGCGAGGACATTGCCCTCGATGATTTCGAGGACGACAGCGACTTCGATGAAATCGAGGACAGCACCCACTCGGGAGACCACGCCACCGCCACCGCGCACGCGTCCTTCACCCTGGCGCCCGAAGCAGCAGCCGACAAGCTCGACATGGATCTCGGCCCTGCTGGCAAAGTTAGCGCCCCGCAGGCGCGCGGCAAAGCCAAACGCAACGAGCGGATGCCGACG
>JAHEAK010000453.1 GCA_024642805.1 Kofleriaceae bacterium
CCTCCGTGAGTTGCTCAGCTCGCTGTGCACAAGCCCCGAGGACAGCGCGATTCTCGAGCGCCTGTGCGCATCCGTGGTCGAGGCCGACGAGAACAGCTTCCAATTCGAGGACACCTCCTTCGAATACGTGCGCGGCGGCCAGCCGATTCGATCCGATGCCTTGCCAGCCTCCTTTGCGGAGATTGCCCTGGCGGTGCGGGAACTGGCCTGGGATGGCGGCGGACCCGAGGTCGGCTTTGCCATCACCGAGGAAGGTCAGTCCATGGCAGACGGTGAGGGCTTTGACTATCTCGGCGACGATGATGCCGACGCGCATCAGCGCATCTGCGACGCGGGTGGCTGCCAGCCAGCCTTTTGTTACGGCCAGAACTGGACCTTCTTCGATCCCACCCGTCAGCTGAGCAACGGAGAGCCCGCCCTGGCCTTCATTAGTCACGAAGGTGGCGGCTGGGTCGAAGTCAAATCAGCCGATGCTCTCAACTACAAGCAGATCTTCTTGCGCATGATCTCAGACGCCATGTGCGAAACCGACTTTCTGCCCGAGCTCTACTGTTAAAATCCCATCATGGGAATGAAGGCTCGCCTCGAGCGTTACGTCATTCGACCCGACCTCGAACTGCGACGACTTCGCCGCTCCGATGCCGCGGCACTCTTCGCCTGCGTCGATCGCAATCGCAGCTACCTGCGAGCGTGGCTGCCGTGGCTCGATATGAGCGCCGACGCCAGCGACATGATGGGCTTCATCGAATCCTCCCTGGCCGGTTATCAGAGCGGCGGCTGCTTTCGTCTGGCCATGATGGTCGATGGTGAGCTCGCGGGCTGCGTAGCCATTGAGGACATCGAGCCGGCTCACCGATGTGCCAAGATCGGCTACTGGCTCGACGCGCGCCAGCAAGGCAAGGGTTTGATGAGCGACGCCGTGCGCTTCCTCATGCGTCATGCCTTCGAGGAGCGCGGCCTGCACTTGCTCGAACTGCGCGCGGCCGTCGACAACGCCCCTAGTCGGGCCGTGGCCACCCGCGTCGGCATGAAACTCGATGGCGTGTTGCGCCAGCGCGAATGGCTCTACGATCACTACGTCGACCTGGCCGTGTACTCGGTTCTGGCTCCCGAATGGCGCGCGCTCAGCGGCGCCTAGCTGGCGGCTCGCTCGCGCCTCGGCACACTCACTCGAGCCGGTGCCACTTACTTGGGCGCCACGAAGCCATTTCGCAAGAGATTGCCTCGACCCGTCGGCCACAAGAGACACAGATCGCCGGCGCCCGCCATGGAATAGACCAGGGCCTGGGCCTGGCCATCGCCGCCGCCCTTGAGCGCCACCACGATGTCGAGACTGCCATCGCCATCGGCATCGGCGATGGTTGGCACCGCCATGGCACCCCGATCGGGCAGCGCGATCGTGTGCAACTCCTGGCCGCCGCCGCTCAAGATGAAGAGCTGCGACTTGTCATCGTCTGGTGAGTAGGAGGCAAAGATAATTTCGGGACGACCGTCGTTGCTGAGATCGGCGACCGCCACCCCGGTGGTGAGCACGCGATCGTCGTTGGTATAGCCGTAGTTCCACATCTCCTGCTTCTGCGCATCGACGGCGTGAATGCGACCGTCGAAGCCAGCGAAGATCATCTCCAGGCCGGGGCGATCGGGATCGAGATTGACCACGCTCACCTGATTGGTGGCGGCCACCACGTTGGTGCCTTCGAAATCCCACAGTCCGCTCAAGAAGCCGGCGGCGTGAAAGGGCTCTTCCCAGCCAGCTAGACGAGTTCCGTCGTTGTGCAGGGCCCACAGACCAACCCCGCGCTCGCGATCACTCTGGGCGGCGTTTTGCACGGAAGCGAGCACCACCAGATCGGGCACGCCGTCGTCGTCGATATCCGCGATGGCGGGAGCCGAGTTGGTGAAGTGAGCCTGGTTGGCTGTGTCTTCATCGTCGGCGTAACCCTGTTGCGCCTCGGCGTAATCGTGCAGAAAGCGAATGCCGGGAAAGAACTGTCGGCCCTCGAAGATACTGGCCGCGGGAAAGGCCGCTCCATTGCCTTCGTGCAGGCTCAGATAGGCATTGTCCTGGGTCGCGAAGATGTCGGCCTTGCCATCGCCGTTGACGTCGCCGACCGCCACATTTTGATCGTAGCCACCGGTGACGTAGCAGGCATCGTCACAGCCGGAGCTGCCGCTTGTGTTAGCGGGAAAGCCATCGACGAGCTTGGCGTTCTCCGTCTCGATGGCGATGATGATGTCGCGCTGACCGTTGCCCTCCAGGGGAGAGGTGGTGACCGCGACGAGTTCCAGACGACCGTCGCCATCGATGTCCCCGGCAGCCAGCGAACGCAGCTCGTCCTGCCATGTAAAAGGATAGCCGGGCGAGAGCGCGCCCTTGGCATCGAAGAGCAGGATTGCGTCACGACTGGAAACTGCTACCTCGAGGCCCGCTTCGTCAGGCAAGAGATCGGCGACGACCGGCGATGCCCAGATGCGGCCATCCAGATCGGCATGCCACAGCTCGCTGCCGTCGGCGTGCCAGGCGCTGAGTCGACCGGCTCTAGCCAACACGATTTCGATGCTGCCATCGCCATCGAGATCCGCGACCGAGGGCGAAGCCAACCAATTCTCGTGAAAGCTATCGACGATGGTGGTGGCAAGGGTTGGCGCGAGGACCGTCTCCGAAGCCCCCGGACCGCTGGTGCACGAGGGCGAGGGTGTTTCGATGGGCTGGCCGGCGTCTGCGAAGTCCCTGGGTCTATCGCTCGCGCCTCCACAAGCGCTTGCCACGAGCGTCAAGCAGAACAAGCGTCTTCGAATGCCCAGTCCTCGAATGTGCATAACTTGTGCATCATCCCACGAGCCGACTCGCTCCGCGCCTGGCCCTGGCGGCATTCGCTTGGCCCGCGTGCGCCACCTGCTGGTGCTCGACGAAGCCCATTTTCCTCACATCGATCGCCGAGCTCATGCGTACCACGGTGAGCACTTCGAGATTCCCAGGAGAATTCATGAGTTCAAAGAGTCGACTATGGCATGTTGGAGCGGGGCTGAGCCTGCTATTGGCCTGTGGTGATACCCCGCAGCGGCGCGCGACCTCGGCGCCCGAAGGTCCCGCCGCGCAGTCCACCTCGGATAATCAGCCGATCTATCCGAGCGTGTCGGCTCTGCAGAAGCAGCTTGCCGGGCAAGATCCTCTGCCCATCGCCGCACCGAGCGACTCACAGCGGCGACTGGCCTCGCTGGTCGACGCCTACTTTCAGCGCGCGGGCAGTCAGCGTCACTATCTACATCTGGACAAGCCACTCTATCAGCCCGGCGAGACCATCTGGTTTCGCATCTGGGAACTGGGCTCCAGCACTCTCACTCCGGCCAACACCGAGCACGGCAATTTCGTCCAGCTCATCAGTCCGAAAGGCGCCAGCGTTCTCGAGAAGCGCGTGCAGATGGGACCAGGTCTTGCCTCCAACGATTTCGAACTGCCAGCCACGGTGCAAGGCGGTGAATACACCTTGCGCGTCACCTCGGATCTGGGCGGTAGCGTCGAGCGCAAGCTTATCGTCTCGCAATACCAAGCGCCGCGCATCAAGAAGAAAGCCGAGTTCCTGCGCAAGGCCTACGGTCCGGGCGACAAGGTCGCTGCCGCCGTATCGCTACAGCGAGCCACCGGCGAAAAGCTCGCTGACCAAATCATGACCGCGCTGGTGCAAGTCGACAACGCAGAGGTCGCGCGCTTTCCCGTGCGGACCGACGAGGAGGGCAATGCCATCGTCAAGTTCGATTTGCCAGGATCGATCTCGGTTGGCGACGGCTTGCTCACGCTCTTGATCGAAGATGGCGGTGTTACCGAATCGCTGCAAAAGCGCATTCCCATCACTCTCAAGAACCTCAGCTTCGAGATGTTCCCCGAAGGCGGCGACATGGTCAGCGGGCTGCCCGCACGTGTGTACTTCTCGGCCAAGAACAGTCTCGGCAAGGCCGCCGACGTGAGCGGTCACATCGAAGACGCCAATGGCAAGCGCGTGGCCGATTTCCGCTCCTTCTACAACGGTCTCGGTCGCTATGATTTCCAGCCCGAGGCAGATGGCGAGTACGTCGCCGTCATCGACAAGCCCCTCGGCATCGAGCAGCGCTTTCCTCTGCCTAGCGCCAACGCTTCCGGTTGCACGATGCAAAGCGTCGACGACTACACGGGCGCCAAAGACGACCTGCGCGTTGGCGTCTGGTGCACCGAGGACCGCACGATCGTGAGCTCGGCCGTGTTGCGCGAAAAACGCCTCGGTGACTACAGCTTCGAGGTCAAAGCGGGTCAGGCATCGGTGCTGCGCTTTCCGGTCCCCGCTGGCAGTCAGGGCGCCGTCCGCGTCACTCTCTTCGACGACGGACTGGCCCCGCTTGCCGAGCGCTTGATCTACCGCGGTCGCGGCAAAGACTTGCAGCTCTCGATCTCCGCCGACCAACAAACCTACGCCCCGCGCGATGAAGTCGAGCTGACCCTCAGCGCCAAAGACCTGGCTGGCAAAGCCGTCGAGGCCGATCTGAGTCTGGCCGTGGTCGACGACACCGTGCTCAGCTTCGCAGACGACAAGAGCGCCAACATGCTCAGTCGTCTGTACCTCGAAGCGGAAATGCCCGGGCAGATCATCGAAGAGCCCAACCTGTACTTCTCCGAAGATCCCAAGGCCGCCGTCGGCCTCGACATGGTCCTTGGCACCCAGGGCTGGCGGCGATTTGCCTGGCAGGAGCTGATGTCGCCGGTCGCCGATGGCACTGCCACCACGGCAGCAACCGAGGGCAACGCATGGGCTGCCGTAGCTGGGCCCGTCGCCCGCAACGAAGTCGACAACAAGGCCGTCAGACCTGAACCGGCACAGCCACCAGCCGCACTGGCTGCCAAAGAGGACGCTGATAAGGCGGCCGTAGCTGAAAACGACAACAACCTCGAATTCGCTCGCGATGACGTCCTGGCTCGAGGCCGTGCCGCAGACATGCCCGCCGAGAAGCGCGCCCTTGGCGCGATGGGACGCG
>JAHEAK010000020.1 GCA_024642805.1 Kofleriaceae bacterium
CGATGGTGCCCGTGAAGCGCAGGCGGCCTTTCTGCATGATGATGACTTGATCGCAGATGCGATCGACGTCGGGCAGAAGGTGCGTCGAGATGATGATCGAGCACGAGCGCTTCTTGGGCAGATCCATGATGAGCTCGAGCATCTCGTCGCGCGCGCGCGGGTCGAGACCATTGGTTGGCTCGTCCAAGAACAAGAGCTCAGGGTCATGCACCAGCGCTTGCGCGAGCTTGACCCGCTGCTTGAGTCCCGTCGAGTAGCCCTCGACTTTCAAGTAGCGCTTGTCCTCGATGCCGGCGTAGTAGAGGGCGGCGTGGGCGCGCTGCATCGACTCGTTCTTCGGCAAGCCGCTCAGCTCGCCCGCAAAGCAGCACAGCTCGACGGCGCTGAGGCCCGCCAGATAGGAATCCATCTCCGGCATGTAGCCAACCCGATCGCGAATGCGAAAGGACTCCGTGGCGGTGCTGAGGCCAAGTACCGAGGCCTTGCCCTTGTGCGTCGACAGACCGAGCAGGCACTTGAGCAGGGTCGACTTGCCAGCGCCGTTGGGACCGAGCAGGCCAATGACCTGGCCATCGATCTTGGTCGTGAGGCCACTGAGCGCTTTGACAGGGCCGTAGCTCTTGCTGAGGTCGTCCAGCTCGATGAGTGCGCTCATGCGTGGCAGTCTTAACTCAAAGGCGCTTGGCTTGCCAGCCGCCAACCTCATCGAGAATCGTGATCTCGAAACCGTAGTCGGTCTTTTCGCCCTTTGCGCTGCACTCGAACTTGGTTTGTGGCACGGCACTGCGTGCCCTGACCCCGCACTCGGCTTTCACTTTCTCGCCTGTCTGGTCGAGGATTTGGCCGGCTAGGCCGCGCTCGATTCGCTCCGAGGCCATGACAGGCGAGCCGTGGCTGAGATGAATGTCACCATCGTCGTTTTTCTGGTCGACCTTGATGTCGATGATGAGGCCAGCGGCGTTGGCGATGGTCGCCTTGCACACAAAGCTCGAGCTCTTGTCCATCTTGATGTCGTGCGGGCACACCACCAGCTCAGGCGCCATGTCCTGCTTTTCGAGCCACTCGGCAATGACCTTCTCGCCTTTTTTGGTGTTGAGCAGTCCGTCGTTATTGCCGCAGGATGCCTGAAAGTTGCAGCTGCAGAGAAAGAGCAGTGACCAGCTCAGAAGGCTCGAAGTGCGCATGCCCGGAGCATACACGGCATCACGAATTCGGGGAGGTGTTAGGGGCGTCGAGTACGTCGAGACGAACCTTGGCTACGCCCGACTGCTTCATGCCGATGGCTTCGGCGGCGGCTTCGCTCAGGTCGATGATGCGCTTGCGCTTGCCGAAAGGACCTCGGTCGTTGATGCGCACGATCACGGACTTGCCGTTGGAGAGATTGGTGACGCGGACTTTGGTGCCAAAGCGCAGCTGGCGATGGGCAGCCGTGAGCGCGCGCTTGTTGAAGCGCTCCCCCGACGCCGTCTTGCGACCGTGAAACTTGCCGCCATACCACGAGGCCTGCCCGACCTGGCTTGCCCTGGCGCTGCCCTCGTGCACCACCGGATTTGCGCTTGGTGGGCGACGAGATGGCCCGCCACATGCCACGAGCAGGGCGCCTGCGGCCACGATCGAAATCCGGGTGAGGACGAGTCTATTTCGGGCAGTTCGCGCCAATCGCGGCCCCCGCTTTCTCCAGTGCCGCCGCGCGCAATGCATGGCCGGTGTCGCCCTCGCCCAGGGCCGTGCGCCTGGCTTCACCGTGGCCTTTGCCGGTCACGTCGCGCACGTAGGCGTCGAAATCGAAGGTGTCGGAGTGCTCAGGCGTGTGACAGCCGGTGCACACGCTCTTGTCGGGAACTCGCGTTATACTACTTTTTCGTAGAGGCCCATCCGCGTCGACGTGAATGCTGCCAGCGCCGTGGCACTGCTCGCATTGCACGTCGCGCAAGCTCTCGTTGAAGGCGATGTTCGAGCCGCCCGGTTTATCGAAGCCAGTGACGTGGCAGCCGATGCACTCGAAGTTGAACTCTTTGCCAGCAAGCTCGAGGGTCTTCCAGGCGTGGGCGTGCTTGGTGCCGCGCCAAAATTCGACGGCTTCTTTGTGGCAGCTCTCGCACTCCTCCATGCCCACGTAGCCGGCCTGGCCCTTGGCGGGCGGCACGGGCTCGATGCCGGCGCCAGCTTTGACATTGGCTTCGCCCGCGGCTTTGTCGTAGGCGCGCTTGGCTGCAACGATGTCCTTGTCGCAGCTGAGACCTTTGGCGATGCGCACTTGTTCCAAGGTGAAGTAGTTGCCTTCGCTTGGCACCAGGACCGGCGAGGCCTCGAGCCTTTTGACCGTGGCGCTGAACTCGTCGAGCTCACGCTCTTTCTCGGCCAGGAAGCTCGGGTCGGCGCTCGGATCGGCTTTCCACCCACCCAGCTCGTCTTGCATCGTGCGCAGCTGGCCGATGAGCACCTGCGCGCGCTGCTGGCCAATAGCGTCGCTGAAGTGCCCTGGGCCGCGAACACTCAGCTGCACGCGGCTGAGCACTTGACCTCGGTTGGCAGGTTCAACGAGCCAGCTGTCTCCAACTTGCACGGCTTCGCCGCGTACCTTGTCAGGCTCGGGAAGGTTTTGTGAAATGAGCACGAAGTCGATGCCAGGGGCCGCTTTGCTCAGCTCGCGCGCTTCGGTCTTGGTCATGTGCGCCAGGGCAATGACCACCTCCGCGCCTCGTGCTCGCAGATCGGCAACCGTCTTGACCGCCACAGGTCCGGGGGCAGCGACCTGCAAACCCGTGCCCTCGAAGGCGGCCTGCGAGAGCACGCCAAAGACACCGATCTTGATCTCGCCGCTCTCGATGATTTTGGGCGCTTCCAGAGCCACCCCGGACTCGGCACTCAAGTTGGCGGCCTGGCGGGCAGGGCGCACCTTGCCTGGCCCCTCGGCCAGGTCGAAGGGCCCAAGGGCGAGGGCGTCTATCTTAATAGTGTCGACCAGGGCCCTTTCGAGCAGCGTGGACTTCAGCTGCTCCTGGGCGCGGTTCTTGTCGCCGAGCGTGACGGCCGAGTAGAGCGTGGAACCGCCGTCCAGGACGATGACCGGACCCTTGCGCTTGGCTTCGACGATCAACTCGGCGGTGCGAGCCAGGTCGCCAAGTGGGTCGGATGTGCAGCCGCAGGGTTCGGTCGTCCCTTTGATCTCGGCACTTAGGAAGATCGTCACGTCCTTCTGCGCGGGAGTAGCCGGGCTTTCGGTATTCGAGCCCTTCGAGCCTGAAGAGCATGATAGAAGCAGGGCCAAGGCGGGCAGGAGCGGGCGAGCATGCGTGGCGAGCATGGCCGGACATATAGCACGCTTGACACCCTGAGGCCTCACGAGTAGATTCCCGCGTCCTATCCGTTGAACCCTTCGATTTCGCGTATCTACGCACTCGTACACGTACAAAGAGAATATCCAAATGGCAGTTTCCATTCGAATGGCCCGTGGCGGCTCTAAGAAGCGACCTTTCTACCGCATCGTTGCGGCTAACTCGACAGACGCCCGCGACGGCCGTTTCATCGAGCAGCTCGGTCACTACAACCCAGCCAGCAAAGCTCTCGAGCTCAACATCGAGCGTTACGACTACTGGCTCGGTGTCGGCGCACAGCCTTCTGCGACCATGCACCGCCTGGCCAAAGGCGCGAAGCGCAACCTTCCGCCCGTCGCTGCGGCCTAGGTAAAGCCATGGCAGGCAAGCAAGTGGATATCGAGGAGCTTCTGCGCTTCGTCACCACCAACATCGTCTCCGATCCTGACGATGTAGAGATCACGCTCTGCGAAGAGCGCGACGCAAACGTGTACGAGATCGAAGTCGGCGACGACGATCTCGGTAAGATCATCGGACGGGGCGGCAAGACCGCACGAGCGATTCGCACGGTCGTCAATGCTGTGGCTCCGCGCCCCGGCAAGCGTACCCTGGTCGAAATCCTCGAATAGGACCCACGGATCGCCAGCCAGAGGCCATTTCGGCCCTGGCCTGATCCACAAGGCAGCTATATGGAGCGAGTCGAAATCGGTGTCGTCTCGCGAGCCCATGGAGTTCGTGGCGAGATGCGCGTGCATCTGCACAACTCCGAATCAACGGCCTTCGATGTCGTCGACGAAGTGTTCGTTGGCGGCGAGCTCTTCCGGCTGGCATCGGCGCGCCTGGTCAAGGGCGGCGCCTTGGTGCGCCTCGAGGGGATCGATGATCGCGATCAGGTCGAGGCCATCGTCGGCAAGCCGGTGGAAGTCGCGCGAGATTCGCTCGAGCTCGATGAAGACGACGTGCTTCTCGTCGAGCTGATCGGTTGTGCGCTCGAGCTCGAAGATGGCAGCGCCTGGGGCACGATCGTCGACGTGCACACTGGCGTGCAAGATCGCCTGGTGATTCATGACGGTCCGCTCGAGCGCTACTTGCCCTTGGTCGACGCCTTCGTTCTGCGCATCGACCGTCAGGCCAAGCGCGTGCTGGTCGCGCCGCCTGAGGACCTGCCCGAGTGGACCCGCTAGATCGTGCGCATTACGGTCGTAACCCTCTTTCCTGAGATGTTTGCGTCGGTGCTCGACGCCTCGGTCTTGGGCAAGGCTCGGCAGGCCGGGCTCGTCACTGTCGACTTCGTGAGCCCGCGCGACTTCGCGACGGACAAACATCGCAGCGTCGACGACACGCCCTACGGCGGCGGCCCCGGCATGGTCATGAAGTGCGAGCAGATGATGGCTGCACTCGAGAGCGTGGTCGCGGACGAGGGCGCGAAGCCGCATCGAGTCTTGCTCTCTCCCGTCGGCAAGTCGCTCACCCAAGCGCGAGTGCGCGAGCTGGCCGAGCTAGCGCACCTGGTACTCGTGTGCGGTCGTTACGAAGGCATCGATCAGCGCGTCATCGATCTGGGCATCGACGAGAGTCTCAGCATCGGCGACTACGTGCTCACGGGCGGGGAGCTCGGGGCCATGGTCATGATCGATGCTATCGCTCGCTACCTGCCTGGCGTGCTTGGTCACTCCGAGTCTGCCGAGGATGAGAGTTTCTCTGATGGTCTGCTCGAATATCCACAGTACACGCGCCCTGCGGTGTTCCGCGGGCTCGAGGTTCCCGAGGTGCTCTTCTCCGGGCATCACGCGCGCATCCAGGAGTGGCGCAAGCAGCGCTCGGTCGAGCGCACCGCCGAGCATCGCCCCGATTTGATCGCAGCGCAGGTGGAGATCTTGGCGGAGCTTGCCTCGCGCACCTACGTCGTGCTGGCGCATCATCCGGTGCTCGATCGCAATGGCAAGACCGTCACGACCTCGGTCACCAACTTCGACATCCACGACATCGCTCGCAGCTGTGCGACCTATGCGCTCGCTGGCTATTTCCCCATCTCGCCGATCGCACTGCAACGAGAGAAGATCGCGCGCATCATCGAGATATGGCGCAAGGAGATCCGCCAGGCGGGAGCCGATGCACGTGGGCGCGCTCTCGCCGGTATCGAAGTGATGAGCTCGGTGGAGGACGCGATCGAGCAAGTCAGGGCTCGCCATGGTCAGCCTCCATGGGTGGTGGCCACCTCGGCCCAGCCGGCCACTCCGGACAAGCTCGTGGATTTTGCGATTTTGCGGGCAGAGCGGGTGGCGGCCAAGGACCGGCCACTGATTCTGATTCTCGGAACGGGTTGGGGACTGGGACCTTCGGTTATTTCCCTGGCAGATCAAATGCTTGCACCATTGCGCGGGCCCGGGAACTTCAATCACCTGAGTGTGCGCTCGGCGGCGGCCGCGATGCTGGATCGACTCTTTGGAATTCCCCTGGCGAGTCCACCACTCTAAGGCTTGACGACCACAGGCCTTTCTGGCAAAAACCGCCTTTCTGGAGGCTACGAAGATGTCCAACACGGTATCTCTCATCAACAAAATTGAGAATCAGTTCATGCGGCAGCAGCCGCTCCCCGAGTTTCGCGCAGGCGATACCGTTCGCGTTCAGGTGAAGATCCGCGAGGGTGAGAAGCAACGTCTTCAAGCTTTCGAAGGCATCTGCATCAAGCGCTGCAGCGCAGGCAATCGCTCGACCTTCACGGTCCGCAAGATTTCCTACGGCGTTGGCGTCGAGCGCAGCTTTGCTGATCACTCGCCCAACGTGGACGAAGTCGAAGTGCTCGCCCGCGGCAAGGTTCGCCAGGCCCGCGTCTACTACCTTCGCGACCTCAGCGGCAAAGCGGCTCGTATCAAAGAGCGCGCTTACGACGAGTCCAAAGAAGAGAAGAAGGGCCGCAACAAGAAGCGCGGCACGCACCGCAAGGCCGCGGCAGCCCCAGCAGCAGCTCCAGCGGCTGAGCTGAAGGGCAAGGCTCGCAAGAAGGCCAAGAAGAAGAGCAAAGTCGCAGCTCCTGCGGCTCCTGCCAAAACCGAAGAATAGTTCGGCGCTCTGTGGAGCGAAAAGCGAAAGGCCACGCTGCTGAACAAGCAGCCGTGGCTTTTTTGCGTTCCAAGGGCTATCGGATCGTCACCACCAACTATGCATGCGCGCTTGGCGAGCTCGACATCGTCGCGCGAGATGGTGAAGAGTTGGTCTTCGTGGAAGTGCGAAGTCGCAGCAGCGGCAAGCACGGCAGCGCGCTCGACGCTGTTGGACCCAGCAAGCAAAAACAGGTCGTGCGGGTCGCCAAGGCCTACCTCACTCGTGAGAAGCCACGCTTTTCGACATGCCGCTTCGATGTCGTCGGCATCACGGGCGAGAGCCTAGAGCACATCATCGACGCCTTTCGCGCCTAGCGGGGCGGGGCAAGGCCCGGCGATGGGCGGGGCGGGGCAAGGCCCGGCGATGGGCGAGGCAAGGCAAGGCCCGGCGATGGGCGAGGCAGGCCAAAACCCGGCCAGAGCCCGGCCAGGCCCGGCGTGGGACCCAATCGTCCCGTGCGCTCGAGCGCCGAAAATGAAAACGGCCGCCCCGAGGAGCGACCGTCATCAGCGTGAGCGTGACCTACAGGTTGATGCAGGTGTTCGCGGGATTGTTGGGATCGCAGGCAGCTGGAGTTGGGATGCCGCCGTCTGGAATCAGCAAGTAGTCTCGACAGATGCACATCTTGCGACAGCAGAAAGGACCGGTCTGAACCGCGACGGCGCACTCGAAGCCAGACACACATGGCGACTCGGGAACTTTGTCGCAGTCATCGTTGCCGGTGCACTCAGCGGTGCAGAGATCCGCGTATTCCGAGCCCTCTGGTGGAATCTTGCCGGTATCTTGCGGGTAGTGCAGACACTGGCGCGATGGGCACTCGAGCGCGGGAGAAGCAACCACTGACTGGCTGTTGTTACCGGCGTCGACGCCGATGAAACACTTGCGGCCAACGGGGTTCTCCGAACACGCCGCGGCAAACAGAGCCAGACAGAGAAGAAGCAATGGGAAGATGGATGACAGCCTTCTATTCATATTGGTACTCCTGCTCGCTGGAACGTGCGCCGCAGAGATGCGGGCAAATATCGGGCGTAGGTTTGTAGAAGTCAAGGAGGCCCGATACTTATGGGCTGACCACCCGACGACTTGCGACTTCTTACTACGAGCGTGGCCGTGAGTTTCATTTTCCGTCACAGAAATTCGCCGGCCCGGCCATATGAATGACCAATCCACCAAGCAAGCGCGAGATCGCGGCGCAGTGCTTGGGTCAAACGCTTGACAACTATGGTGCCTGGCCGGGACTATTCGACGCCATCGCATCCGCAGGCGCGGAAACGAAAGAGGAAGTTCATGAGTCGCACACGAAACTGGCTACTTGCACTGATCCCAGCACTCCTTGTCGGAGCTGTCTCCAACATCGCCTTCGCACAGGACGATGACGACGGCATGGAGTTCTCCGAGGACGAGGTCGGGGCCACCAAGACGCAAAACGCCGAGCCACCGCCGGACACCACTCCGCCGACCAAGACCTTGCAGCGAGCTACCAAGCTCTACGACAAGAAGGACTACGACTCGGCGTCGATCGAGTTTGCCAAAGTCATCAATGGCGAGACGGAAGATTCCGCAGCGAACAAGCAGCGCGCCGAATTCTTCATGGGCAAGACCCTGTATCAGATGGGTTACTACGCCGCCTCGCTGGCCTACTTCGACCGCATCGTCGAACTGGGCACCGGTCACTTATATTACGGTGTGACCCTCAAGTGGCTGGCAGCGCTCAGCCGGGTCTTGCCTGAAACCTCCGGTATTCTGGAGAAGATCGGCAAATACGACCCATCTGACCTCGAGCAGCCCGTCATGGAGGAAGTGCGCAACGAGCTGTACTTCCTGCTCGGTCGCCACTTCTACCGCCAGGGCGACTTCGAGCAAGCTATCTCGCTCTTTCAGAGCGTCAACCGCCAGGATCCTTTCTACGTGAAAGCGAAGTTCTTCGAAGGTGTGACCTATGTCCGTCAGTACAAAGGCAAGCCTGCGATTGCTGCCTTCAAAGAGATTCTGACCATCGCCGAAGAGCGTCCCAAGTACTACTCCAAGGAAGACGTCGATCAGTTTCAAGAGCTGGCCTGGTTGCAGATGGCTCGCGTCTTCTACTCGACGCAGCAGTTCGACACCTCCATCAAGTACTACGAGAAACTGACCCAGGCTTCGCCCGATTGGTTGCCTTCGCTCTTCGAGGCCTCGTGGGCCTACTTCATGAAGACCAACAACTCCAAGGCTCTCGGCAACATCCACACCCTCAACGCTCCCTACTTCGAGAACGAGTTCTTCCCCGAGTCGATCCTTCTCAAGTCGGTCATCTACTACAAGTACTGCCAGTACGACCGCGCCATCGCCGCCGTTGCCGAGTACGACGCTGTCTATCGCCCACTGCGCAAGGACCTCGAGGAGATGCTCGGCAAGTTCGAGGACAACGCCGAGTTTTATGAGTACGTAAAGAAGGTGCTGGCTGCCAAAGCCGGCCTCGCCGATTCCACCCAGCGCCTGGCTGTGACCGCCCTTGGCGACAAGACCCTGCGCAAGACCTTCGCGTGGGTCGATGAGCTCGAGAAAGAATTGAAGATGCTCGAGAAGGCCGACAAGGCCTGGCAGACCACCTCCATTGCAGCCGAAGTTCTTCAGGAACTCACGGTTCAGCAGTCACTGGCCCAGGCCGATGCCGGCAAGCTCGCTCGCGAGCGCCTCGATCGCCTAGTCAACGAGTTGCGCGAGCTGAGCCGCGACGGTGGCAAGATCAAATACGAGACCCTCAACAACAAAGCGGGTCAGGTCAGCGCCAAAGCACGAGGCGAGCAAATCTCTGGCGACAATCGGCTCGAGCCGATTGTTATTGACGATGAGCACTTCATGTGGAAGTTTAATGGAGAGTATTGGAAGGACGAACTCGGTTTCTATCGTTTCCGCGTTCGCTCTAAGTGCCCAACCAAAGGCGCTAAGTAATCCACTCAAAAGGAATTTGGAATCACGTAATCGCTAATCTCAGCCGGTGCACTTCGTCTCGCCCCAGCTTTCGCAAGAAAGGTAGACCGAATGCAGGCTCAATTGGCAATTCAACCCTCGCCCGAGGAACCCAGACGCAAACCGAGCCCGAGCGACTTCTTGTCGCTGCGGGCTTTCGGTGCGTCACCTCTCCCCGCCTTGAAAGGTTAAGAGATCGATGAAGAAACAACTATCCAGAACGTTGGCTGTGGCCGTTGCCACAATAATGGTGTCGGGAGGCGTAGCTGCGGCTGCCCCGAAGTACACGAGGGACACGCCGAAGCTGAGCATCGACGTCAAGAAGACCGAGCGCACCGTCGGTCTGGAGCGAAAGCCCGATGCCAAGCCAAAGGAGAAGAAGCCAGAGCTAACAGCCGACGACTTCATCCAGATCCAGGGCCAGGTCAAGAACATCCAAAACGCTCAGATTCAAATCCTCAAGGATTTGATCGACGACACGGATCCGAAGTCGGCAGAGATGCCAGACCTCATGTTCCGCCTCGCTGAGATCTACGCGCAGAAGCAGCGCTACTGGCGTTTCCGGGCCATGGAGATGTACCCAAAGATCGACAAGGCGCCCAAGAACCAGAAGGCCGGGCTGGTCAACAAGCAGAAGCTGTACTTCAAAACCGAGAAGCAGGCTCTTCTGCAATCGCTCGGTGAGTACTCCAAGCTAGCCAACGAGCCGCGCTACAAGAACTTCCCACGCATGGACGAAGTGCTCTTCTACTTCGGCTACACCCTCGATGGCGTCAAGCGCATCACCGAGTCGCGGAAGATCTTCCACCAGCTCATCAAGGATTACCCAAACTCGAAGTACATCCCGCAAGCCTACCTGAGCTTCGCAGATTACTTCTTCGAGAAGAACGACCTCGACAACGCCGAAAAGTTCTACGACAAGGTTCTGCAGTTTCCCAAGTCGTCCATCTACCCCTACGGCCTGTACAAGAAGGGTTGGGTCTACCTCAACCAGGAGCGCCCGCAGGACGCTCTTGAGACCTTCTTCAAAGTCGTCGAGCTCACCAAGAACAACAAGAAGGCCAGCACGATCAACAAGGCCGCCAAGAAGGACTTCGTTCGAGCCTACGCTGACGTAGGTCGCGCCGAGAAGGCGTACCAGTCCTTCCAGCGCGTCGACAAAGGCTACGCCTTCAACATGCTCAAGATTCTGGGCAGCATCTACCTCGACCGCGGCGATGCCGAGAAAGCCATCTACACCTACCGCGAGCTCATCGACGTCAAAGGCAAAGACCCAGACGTATGCGAGTGGCAGGGCAACGTGCTCACCGCCATGCTCTCAGCCGGCGATCAGAAGCAAAAGTCGGATGAGATTGTCACCCTCGTGAAGATCTACCTGGCTCACAGCCAGGCTGGCATCCTCAAGGGCGGCAAGCTGGAAGAGTGCCGCGACAACGCACAGGGCACGACCGCCGAGATGGCAAAGGTCTGGCACAACGAGGCCATCAAGACCCTCAACCCCGAGGCCCTCGGTGCTGTCGAGCAGCTCTACGAGCTCTACGTGCAGAGCTTCCCCGACGCCAAGGACATCGGCGAAATGCAGTACTACTTCGCTGAGCTTCTCTGGCAGCGAGCCGAGTACGAGAAGAATCCTCGCCTGGCGACCGAGCGTTGGGAGAAAGCGGCTGTCGCTTTCACCGCCGTCGTCGAGAGCGGCAAGGTCGATGGCAAGCTCCTGAAAGAGTCTGCCTACGCCGCCGTGCTTGGTTGGAAGAACGCACTGGCCGTGGACCCACGCACCCAGGCGCCGACCACGACGCTGGATGAAGAGACCGAGAACGCCAAGATTCCCGAGCCCAAGCCAATCGGTGAGCGCGAGCAGAAGATGATCGGCGCCTTCGACCTGTACATCAAGTACATCAAGGATCCGAGCGACGACGAGCTGGTCATGATGAAGTTCCTCAAGGCACGCATCTACTGGCGCTACGATCGTCTCGAGGAGTCGCTGCCCCTCTTCTACGAGATCGTCGAGAAGCACAGCCAGCACGAGACCGCTCTGTACTCGGCAAACATTCTGCTCGACTCGCTCATTCGTCTCAAAAAATACGACGACATGAACCAGATGGTGCAGAAGCTGCTCAAGAACGAGAAGTTCCTCGCTGACAAAGACGAGCTCAAAGAGCGCCTCGTGGGCATCCAGGCTATCGGCATGCGTAAGGCGGCCGAGCAGCTCGAAAAGGATGGCAAGCACGTCGCTTGTGGTCAGGCCTACCTGGACATCTACGACGCGAACCCAACCGCCGACGGTATGGACGAGGTCCTCTACTCTGCCGGCGTGTGTTTCGAGGACGGCAAGTCCATTGGTCTCGCCATCCGCATGTACGGCATCCTGGATCAGAAGTTCCCGAACTCCGAGCACAACCAAAAGGCTCTCGTTCGCATGGGTTCCGCCTACGGCGCGATTGCTCACTACGAGAAGGCCGCCCAGAAGTACGAGCTCTACGCCAAGCGTTACGGCGGCGAGAAGGATGCGCCTAACGCCCTTCAAAACGCTGTGACCTACCGTAAGGGTATCGGCCAGGACAAAGAAGCCATCGACGACATCGAAGCCTTCGTGAAGGCTTACAAGAAGAAGATGAGCGACGAGGCTGCCTCGGCCATGTTCGGTCTTGCTGGCATCTACGAGCAGCAAGGCAACAAGGACATGATCATCAAGTCCTACAAGCGCTACATCGCAGAGATTGGCAAGTCAGGCGGTCAAGACCGTTTGCTCATCGCCAACGCCAAGATTGGCGAGCTGCTCTGGGAGCAAAGCTGTAAGGGCGGCGGCATCGATGGTGCGTGCGTCAAGATCTCTCGTGAGCGAGCCACGCGCAAGCGCGGCAAGAGCGCCCGCCTCGGTCTGCCAACCCAGTGTGGACCCGAATCGAAGATCAAGTTGAGCGTCATCGACCGCGACAAGCGCGCGGTCGGCGAGGCCCAAAAGTACTTCAACACGGCAGTCAGCCTGGCCAACAAGGGTGCGCTCGACAGCAGCGATGAGGGCCGCAAGGCAGCAGCCATCTACTGGATGGCAGCTTCCAAGTTCTACCTCACCGGTACCAAGTACGAGAAGTTCCTCTCGATGACCTTCCCAACCGGTCTGGACTTCTCTGAGCGCAACGCCAAGAAGAAAGCCGACTCCACCAAGCGTTTCCTCAAGTGGTACGCCGACAAGGAGAAGTTGGCTGGCGAGATCTTGAAGGACTACGAGGTGGTTCGCTCCATCACCGGCGGTGGCGCGGCCTGGGCCGTGGCAGCTGCTGCACGCGTTGGACAGACATCTCAGAACTTCTCTGACGGTCTGTTTACGGCAGAGATTCCCAAGGACGTGCGCTCGGGCCCCTACGCCGAAGACGGTGTCGATGCCTACTGCGACGCCCTGACGGAGAAGGCCGCACCTCTCGAGGAACTCTCGGTCGGAGCCTTCGGCTTCTGCCTGAATCTGTCTACCGACCTCAACTGGTTCAACGACTGGTCTCGACTCTGCGAGAAGGAGCTTGGTCAAATTCGACCTGCTGAGTTCCCAACCGCAACCGAGTTCCACGGCCACCCAGATGGCGCCGCAGACATCACCGATACCCAAAACCTCATCACCACCATTGCGCAGTAGGGCAGGGGAGGAGATTCGATGAAGACAACAACGAAACTAATGATGCTGCTCGGCTCCGCCACCTTGGCGATGGCCTGTGGCGGTCCCGCAAAACTCGGCAAAAAGGGCATGACTGATCTCGCCAAGGGGGCGCCGCCTCCACCGACTGGTGAGAATCGCAAGCTCGATCGCGCGGTCTCCAAAGCAACGGAGACCGAGTTCGCGGAAGCGGTTGCCGCGTACCAGGAAAGCAACAAGAAGGGTTGGAACGAGAGTTCCTGCCAAGAGTCGGCGAGTCGCTTTGCAGCGATCGTGGATGCCCATCCAAAGATCATCGAGGCGCGCTATAACAGCGGTCTCAGCTTGCAAAACTGCAACATGAACAAGGCCGCTGAGGATGAGTACCAAAAGGCGCTCAAACTCAATCCTGGACACGCCGCCTCGCTCTCGAACCTCGGTGAGATCTACTTCAAGGGCGGAAACGAAACCCGCGCCAAGCAGTACTGGGAGCAAGCGGTCAAAGCCGATGGCAAGATCGTCGCTGCTCGAAACAATCTCGCCTGGTTGATGATTCGCGACATTCGCGATGGCAAGGCAAGCCTCAAGAGCAGCGAGCAAACCATTGCCGGCATGCTCTCGAGCGCGCTCGCTGTCGACAACGACAACGTCGAGGCCTACACCCTCTACGGCCTGCTCTACATGCAGGGCGCCGAGAAGAACAAGAGCCGTCTTACCCTGGCCAAGCTCTTGCTTGACAAGGGCGAGGAGATCGAAGCCAACTACGCGCCGCTTCACAATGCGCGTGGCCTGCTCTTGCTGGCACAGGACAACGTCCCCCGTGCTCTGGTCAGCTTCCGGCGAGCGGTCCAGCTCAATCCGAAGTTCAAGGAAGCGCATCGCAACCTCGGCAACATCGTCCTCGATTTCCGCAAATACGATGAAGCCAAGTCGGAGTTCGAGACCGTCATCGGGTTGGATGCCAAGGACTACGACGCTACGATCGGACTGGGCTACGCCTTCCGCGGTCTGAAGCAATTCGACCAGGCGGAAGAGGCGTACAACAAGGCTCGCTCCATCGACGGCACGCGGGCCGAAGCGGACTACAACCTCGGCATTCTGTATCAGGACTTCCGCTCGAACGCGACCGAAGACCTGAAGGATGCTCAGGGTGCTTTCCGCAAGGCTGCTGGCTTCTTCAAGCAAGCCATGTCCAAGCCCAAGGCTGCCCCGGCCCTCAAGAAGGAAGCTGCGGAGAACATCAAGTCCTGCGAAAAGAACGTCGAGAGCCTCGATCAGGCCATCAAGTTCCGCGAGCAGATGGCCAACCCACCGGCCAACCCGTAGCGTAACAGGCTGTAACTAAACATGAATCGGGAGTCTGGTGGATCTGGACTCCCGATTTGCTTCGCGGGATCGTACCTTTCGAAGCATCCTTGGTTTGTCGCGGATCATTTCCAACATTTTTTGGGAACCCAATCAAAGAGTTGCTGTCCATGTCTCTGAAGATGGATTGTCGACTCGCAAAACGGAGCTCTAGCACCATGAAGCGCATCGCCCTGTCCTGTCTTTCTCTCTTTTCTGTCCTCATGATTTCAGTAGTTTCGCCGAGTATCGCGTCCGCTCAGGACGGTGAGAAGCCCAAGGTCAAGACCTTCGACTTCTCGGGTGATGACATCGACGGTGAACTCGTGAAGCCAGACGGAGAATTCGTCGATCCTCGTCAGTTCGCTAGCCACACCAACCTGATCCGAATCCGCAAGGACTTCATTAAAGAGATCGTTAAGTCGGCAGAAGACCTCTAGGTCTGTCGACTCGGTTGGGTCTGGTCAGCAAACTCACGTTTCAGCAGCTACTCCTTCGAGATTGAGTTTCTGGAGACTTCGGTCTCCCACCAGCAGAAAAGCGGAGAGCCCTATGGCCGGACCCAACACATCACTCACCTTCAGGATTTACAAAGGCGACGACTTGATTCGCGAAGAGACACTGTCTCAAGCGGTCATCAAAGTCGGAAAGCTTTCCTCTTCCCACCTCCGTCTCGAAGACGAATCGGTCAGCCGCATGCACGCGGTTATCGAAGTCTCTGGCGACGGCATCAGCATCATCGATCTGGGCTCGACCACGGGAACCGTGGTCAACGGCCAAAAGATCAACAAGGCTAAGCTGCAAGACGGCGACACGGTTGTGCTCGGCGATATTCGCCTCGAGCTCAGTGTCGGTTCGGTTGCCGAGGTCGCTCCAGTGGCGGCCGCACCAGCGCCGATGGCCGCAGCTCCCATGGCGCCACAAATGGCAGCTCCCATGGCGCCACCGATGGCAGCTCCCATGGCCGCACCAATGGCGGCTCCCATGGCGGCACCGATGGCGGCTCCCATGGCAGCGCCGATGGCCTCCATGGCTGCACCAGCCTTTGGCCTCGATGCAGCCGATGATATGGGCGGTGCCCGAGCGGTCGAAGTGGCCGCCATGCTCGGCGACTCGGTCGTGGCCGTCAAGCACGTCATGAATCCACGCGGCGGCAAAGTGACGCCAGTGACCTACGGTCTCTTTGGCTTCGGCGCCCTGCTGCTCATCATCAGCACCGTGGCTTTCTTCTCTGGAGTGAGCACGGCAGCCGACAACAAAGTTCGCTACCACAAGCACATCGAGGCCAAGAAGCCTTCTCACGAGTTCCGTCCTCGCCGTCTCAGCATGGCCTTCGACTGGATGGCGGTTGGCGGCTTCATCGGCGGCATGTTCTGCATGACGATGGGCATGGTTCGCATTCGCGAGGAGAAGGTGAGCCCGTTCTTCCGCATTGGTCGTGCACCTGGTGTCGATCACCCGACCGACAGCGTGCCGCTTGAGGAGTTCAGTCTGGTTGCTCCTATGGGCGACGACTTTGTCTTCAACTTTGCGCAAGGTTGGGGCGGCGAGATGACCATCGATGGTCAGATGACGCCGCTGGCAGAGCTTGCAAGTCTTGGCAGGGCTCGGCCCAGCTCGACCGCGCCCGGCTCGATGGAGGTACCAATTCCTCCCAAAGCACGCATCCGGGTCCAGGCTGGCAATCAGACCTACCTGGTGAGTTCGGTGCCACAGCCTCGCCGCCAGTCGGCGCCGGTCTTCGGCAACATGAACAGCGAGCTTCTGGCCTACATCGCCGGTACCGCCATCGTGGTCCTCGGCTTTGTGTTCATGCTCGACACCTTGCAGCCTGATGAGAACACTCTCTATGGCGACCTCTTCGCCAACTCGGATCGTCTCAGCCACATCCAAAACCAACCGCAAGAGGATCCTCTGCAAGAAGAGGAAGAGCTCGACGATGGTGAGGAAGAGGACTCGGGCGGCACGGGCACCAAGATGGCCGAAGCCGAGGGCAAGATGGGTAAGAAAGAGTCCACTCGCGCCACCGGTCAGTTCGCCATGAAGAACAACAACGCCGATCCTCAGCTCGCCAAAGCGGCTGCCATGGACCAGGCTCGCAACGCCGGTGTTCTCGGTATCCTCTCGCAAGCTCCAGGTGGCGCCTTCGCTTCCATCACGGGTGCGGCTGACTTCTCCTCCGGTCTCGATGACCGCGACGTCTATGGCGGCCTTCTCGGCAACGAAGTCGGCGAAATGGCTGGCGGCTGGGGCTACGGAATCTCGGGCGTCGGTCCCGGCGGCGGCGGCACCGGTTGGGGAACCATCGGTACTGGCAACTACGGCACCATCGGTCACGGTTCGGGAACGGGTTCTGGCTACGGCTCCGGCTCTGGTAAGGGCGGTATGCGCGGTCGCAAGGCCTCTCCTCCTGAAGTCCGCATCGGCAACGTGAGCGCCACCGGCGACTTGGATAAGAACATCATCCGTCGCTACATCCGCCAGAAGCTTCCTCGCATCCGGCACTGCTACGAGAAGGAGCTGCTCGTCAAGCCCGGTCTCTCCGGTACGGTCGTGACCCAGTTCCAAATCTCGCCCGCTGGTACGGTGCAGGGCTCGGATGCCAAGGGTATTGGCAACTCCAATGTTGAGGATTGCGTATCGGCTGCGATTCAGTCGATTAACTTTCCCAAGCCCAAAGGTGGCGGCTACGTCAACGTTCGCTACCCCTTCACCTTCCAACCTGCAGGTGGCTAGTCCAAGGCTCAGCTAGCGCCACGCTAGCGAGTCTGTTCCAGGCAACGCCTCGAGTTCATCTCGGGGCGTTTGCCGTTTCGGGGTGCGTTTACGCCAGGTGTATGAGTTGCCCCGGTGGCGGGCTTTGGCTATTCTGCGTGCGTAATGGCACTTCCTGCTCGATCCATTCTCGCCCTCTGTCTGAGCTTCGCCGTCGTCGGCGCCTGCGGAAATGCAGATCAGAAGGAATCCAAGAAACTCGCGAATGAGGCCGTCGGCGTTGCGAACCAAGGACGACTCTCGGAGGCCGAGGAGCTCCTCGAGAAGGCCACCGCGACGTATAGAGACAACGCCAATGCCTGGTACAACCTCGGGCAAATTCGCGAGCAGCTCAAGGACTACGAGAAGGCCTCAGAGGCGTACAGCGAGGCGGCCCGCATCAAAGACGACGACGCCATGTACCACTACAAGCTGGGCAAGACCTACTGGCTGTCCAACAACGCGTCCTCGGCACAAAGCTCGCTCGAACGAGCCGTACAGCTCAACGCTCGTCTGTACAACGCGCAGTTTCACCTTGGCCAAGTTTACGACAAGCAAGGCAAGCCGAAAGAGGCCGCTGAGGCCTGGACGGCGGCTGCCAGCCTGGCGCCGACCTTCGGGTTGCCATTCGTCAGCCTCGGCATGCTCTACATCAAGTGGGACAAACTCGAGGAAGCGATCAGCGTGCTTGACCAGGGCCGCTTGAATGTTCGCGACGGCGACGAGCTGACGAACATTTACTACAACCTCGGTCTCGCCTACGAAAAGCAGGGCAACTGGGACAAGGCCATCGAGGCCTACAGCAATGCCATTCAGACACGGGCCAGCAATCTCGACGCCCTGCGCCAGCGCGGCTTCGCCTACGCCGAGAAGAACGACATCGAGAATGCCAAGAAAGACCTCAAATCCTTCGTCGATCAGGGCGGCGGTGGCGATGCCTTCCACATCCAGGCCGCCAATCAGCGCCTGTTCAGCCTGGCAGCGCGCGAGTAATTTCGCCCCCGGTACGGAAAGCGCACACCCGCTGGGTGTTTCCGCGAGAGCCCTCGTCTTTTCAAGATCGGGGCTCTCGGCGTTTTCGGGGCACCCTCGGGAGGCGTCGGCCGGTTGAATCGTGTATTTTTGGCGTGGTCAAGTACTGACGGGTTACCGACTTTCCTTTTGGAAAGCGGGAGGATAGCAAATTGCGCACTGATATTAGAGAGCGTCTGCGACGAGCTCGCGACTGGAGTCTAGCGATCAACGAACTCGAGCAAGAGGCCGAGGGCGTTGACGATGTTGAGCAACGCTCTGAGCTGTTGTTCGAAATCGCTAACGTGACTGAAGAAATCATTCCGGAGCGCGAACGCGCCCTGGCGATCTATCAGCGCGCCTGGAAGCTTCATCCCGAAAACATCAAGGCTTTGACGCGCGCGCGTCAGGTCTACGGTGAGCTCGGTCGCTTGGAGATGGTCGCGAAGGTTGGCGAACTGGAACTCAAGCTGCGCAACAACGACGGTGACCTGGCCGCCCTTGTCGGCTTGGCCTTCCTCGATTCGGGGCAGCGCGACAAAGCGTTGCCACTGTTGAAGGTCGCGCTAGAAGCGCGTCCCGACGACATGGAGATCAAGGACGCAATTGCAGCCGCTAGCTACGATCCTGACGGATGGCTCGATGACGTCGAGCGCCTTTCCGACGAGGCCAAGCGAGCCGACGCAGCCACCGCTGGTCGCATGCTGCTACGCGCGGCGCGCATCGTCTATCACGAAACCCCAGACGATCAGATGTACGAAGATCTTCTGAAGGAGTCGCTCTCGAACGCTCCTATCGGCAACCCAGCCAACTACCTGCTCGAGAAGCTGCTTTCTTCCAGCGAGCGCTGGAACGAGCTGGAAGAACATCACGAGAAGCGTCTCGGTGGCTCTGCAACGCACGACAAGCTCTCACTAGCAGAACAGTTCGGACTCGAGTGGGTGCAGCGCTTCCGCGATCGCGAGAGGGCTGCAAAGTTCTTCCGCGTCGCTATCGAGCAGGCTTCGCTTAACGGCAACGGGCCCTTTGGTTCGCTTGTGGCCGCTTTTGTGCTCGTGCGTGAAATCTACGCCGAGAAGGGCCAGTGGAATGACATCCTCGAGTTGGCCGACGCCACCTTGCCATCGGTGAGCGGTGACCAACGTCTGTACATC
>JAHEAK010000454.1 GCA_024642805.1 Kofleriaceae bacterium
CGAGTTCTACGTGCCGACGACGCCAAGACCTTACCTCCCCGATCCGGGCATGGTGGCGCAGATCATCAAGGCAAACCTGGAAGAAGTGGGGCTCAAACTCAAGCTGGTCGAGCAGGACTTTGCCAGCCATCTGGTGTCCCTGCGCCGCGGAGACCACGATGTCGCTCTCATGGGCTGGGTGGGTGACAATGGCGACCCAGACAATTACCTATACGTCCTCTTCGATGTCGAGAATGCGCAGCTCGGCACCGCCCGAAACGTCGCCTTTCTAAAAGACGCCGAGTTGCACGGGCTCCTGGAAGCCGCCCAAAAGAGCAGCAATCGCGACGAGCGCACGCGCATCTACGCGGCTGCACAGACTCGCATTGGCTCGCTGGCGCCATGGGTGCCCATTGCCCACTCGCAGATTTCGTTTGTGGCCTTGTCTCGCATCACCGGTATCGAGATTGGCGCCAACGGACAAATTCGCTACGAAAAGGTCCGGCGCGAGTGAGTTCGAAGAAACTGCTCAACTCGCTCGGGCTTCGCCTGCGCCACAAACTTGCGGCGTCGCTGGTCATCGCAGCCCTCCTGCCGGTCATCGTCGCCTATTGGGTGGGAGCCAGCGTGGTGCTGCGGGGCCTCGAACGCGGTCTACAAGCCGAAACCGAGAAGCAGCTGAGCGTGGGACTCAACCTGCTTTTGCGCGACATCGAGCGCCTCGATCACGATGCGACCCGCCTGGCCCAGAGCGAAGCGCTGATTCGCGCCGTCGAGTCGGAGCCAAAGGAGGTCGCAGCCGTTCTCGAGGCCGAGGCCGAGCACCTTCCTTCGCTGCTTGTACAGGTCACGCGTGCCGACGGTGAGATCATTGGTCGTCGCGATGCCGAGACTGGTCGCGAGCGCTTTGCGGGCATCGGGGTCACGCCGGCAAGTCCCTCTGTGCAAGCGGGCCTAACTTTCGAGAGGCGGGTCACGGTGACGCGAGTCCGCAAGCGACTGGTCGTGCGCGCCACGGCGCCTATCGTCAACGAGCGCTTCAAGCTACTCGGCGTGGTGGTCTTGTCGGTGCCTCTCGATGGTTACTTCGCCGACCGACTCAAAGCCTCTCTAGGAACCGATGTCTTGATCGTTGCCGGCAGCAGCGGCGATGGCAAACCGATGATGAGTTTCCTCGACGAGCTCGGGGCGCGTCTCGAAGAGTGGAAGGTGGACAAGAAGATCATTGGAGAAGTCACCGCCGGCCGCAGTGCCTTCGAAGATCGATCCGTTCTCGGTCACGAATACGCGGTTGGCTACGCACCGGTCATGGATCTCGAGGGCCGCATTGCGGGACTCTTCGCGGTGGCCGTCGATCGCGCGCCGGTACTCCAGGCTCGACGCGGTGCCACGCGCTCTCTCGGGCTTGGAGCTGCGGGCGCCTTCGTCTTCGCGCTCGGCCTGGCTGGTCTTCTTTCGCGGCGCATCAGTCGCCCTCTTCAAGAGCTGCACCAGGGCGCGGTCGCTATCGCTCGTGGCGATTTGGAGCACGAAATCAAGATCACCGAAGGCGATGAAATCGGTGACCTTGCCCGGGCCTTCTCGCACATGACGATGGCCCTCAAAGAGAACCAGCGGCGTCTGGCCGCCCGCATGCGTGAGATCGTTGCCCTGCACGATGCTGGTCGCGCGGTGTCCTCCGTCATCGAGACCGACCAGGTGCTGCGCAAGGTCGTCGACTCGGTGGCCAGGGTGCTGCATTTGCGAGTGTGTGCGCTCTGGCTCATCGACACCGAAGGCGGGGCGGGAGCCAAAGAGCTGGTGCTGGGGGCCGCTCGTGCCAAGCGCGAGGACATGCGCGTCATCGCCAATCAGGCCGAGGTCGACGCACTGGTGGCTCCGCTCCTGCCAGTCGCGCAAGAGGTTGCTCGATCGCGTGGCTCGCTGCGGGTCGACTCGATGGCTGAGCACGCAGCGCACTCCGCGGCCGCCAAGCTGGCCAGCATCGATGGCTCGCTGATCGCGTCGGTGCTCGAGCGCAAGGGCAGTGTGGTGGGTGTGATCTTGGTCGGGCGAGGTCAAAACGCCAGGCCCTTCTCGGATGCCGACGAAAACCTGCTCTCGACCTTTGCCGATCAAGCAGCTGCCGCCATCGAGAACGCGTCGCTCTATGCCCGCGTGCGCAAGTTCAACGAAGATCTGGAAGCCAAGGTTGCTCTGCGTACCACCGAGCTACAGGCCATCAACCTCGAGCTGGGCAAGACCATCAGTGAGCTGCGCAACACCCAGGCGCAACTCACATTGAGCGAGCGCCTGGCCGGTCTTGGGCAACTGGTTGCCGGCGTCGCCCACGAGATCAACTCACCTTCCGCGGCCATTCGCGGGACAGCCGACAGTCTGGTCGACACCATCAAGCGCCTGGCTAGCAGGCAGAGTCGCTTGCAGACGGTTCTCTTTGACGCAGACAAATCCCGATCGCTTGTGGAAATTTACGAGCGTGTTGCACCGGAGCTCAGCGAGGGCCGACGGGTGCCACCGGCTCTGGTGCGCAGACGGGCACGCGAGCTTGACCAATTGCTGGAGGAGCGGGGCGTTTCCGCCGAGACCGCGAGGGCGATCAGCAAGTCATTGGCCGAGCTTGCTGTCGACATCGAGCTTTTGGACGAGCTTGCTCCCTACCTGGCGGAGCGCAGCGCCGCGGATGGGCGTTTCCTCATTGAATACCTGGTTGACTACGTTTACGTACATCGCAGCACCCGAACCATCCAGGACGCGATTCGGCGTATTCAACGCATTGTGGGCTCTCTAAAGGGCTATTCCCATCTCGATCAGGATGCGGCCCGCGTCGAAGCCGACGTGCACGAGGGCATCGAGAACACCCTGGTCATCCTCGAGCATCAGCTCAGTCGTGGCATCAACGTCAAGCGATCCTACGCGGCCTTGCCAGGTGTCCCCATCTACGTCGACGAGCTCAACCAGGTTTGGACTAACCTGATTCACAATGCGGCGCAGGCTCTGGGTGGCAAGGGCGAGATCGAGATCGAAACGGTTGTCGTAAATGATGGCATCGCAGTGCGGATTATTGATAATGGCCCCGGCATACCGGATCAGGTCATGGCACGCATTTTCGAACCATTTTTCACGACGAAGGCAAAGGGCGAGGGCACAGGGCTTGGCCTCGGAATCGTCCAGCAAATCGTCGAGAAGCACGGTGGTCGGGTGACATGTGATTCGGTGCCGGGACGGACCTCTTTCGAAGTCTGGTTGCCAAAAGAGGTGCCCGCAGCCAAGGGGGATTCTTCTGAGAGCGCCGGCTCTGAACTCGCCAGTGCTGAGTCGACGGCGACGACGGGGGCTGAAGCCTCGCCCGCTGATGGCTCGCCTAATGAAGTCTCGCCCAATGGTGTCTCGCAGGGTGCCCCTTCGTGAATCATCGCGACACCATACTTTGCGTCGACGACGAGGAGGGCGTGCTCAATGCTCTCGAACAACAACTGACGACTCGCTTCGGAAACGAGTGCGACATCGCCTGTGCCCAAAGTGGCGATGATGCCCTCGAGCTCATCGACGAGCTACAACGCGACGGTGAACGCCTTGCCGTCATCATCGCCGACCAAATCATGCCGGGCATGAAGGGTGTCGACCTTCTCGAAGCGGTCCACGAACGATCGCCCGATACGGCCAAGATCCTGCTGACCGGCCAGGCGGGTCTGGACGCGGTGGTCTCTGCCATCAATCGGGCGGAGCTCGACTTCTACGCCTCCAAGCCCTGGGACGAGGCCAACCTGCGTCTGGCCGTCGAGGGGCTCCTGCGCAACTTCCGGCTCAGCCAGGAGAACAAGCGCCTGGTCGCGGATCTCTACGGCAAGAATCAAGCGCTGCTAGAGATGAACCTCGAGCTCGAGGCGCTGATCTCGGAGCGCACCCAAGAACTGGCCGAGGCCAACACCCGTCTTGCGCAGCTTGCGGTCACCGATGGTCTCACCGGTCTCTTCAATCACCGCCACCTGCACGAGCGACTCACCCTCGAGATCGAGCGCTCGGCCCGCAACGGTCTGCCACTCTCGCTGCTGATGATCGACGTCGATCACTTCAAGAATTACAACGATCGCAACGGCCATCCCACGGGAGACGAGTTGCTCCGCCAGCTCGCTCGCATCATGGGTGATGGCAGGCGTGCAAACGACTTCGTCGCCCGCTATGGCGGCGAGGAGTTCGCCATCGTGCTCGTGGACACGCCCAAGTTCACGGCCGCACAAGTCGCCGAGCGACTTCGAGCACAAGTGGCCGAGTACCGCTTCGAGCACCGCGACGAGCAGCCAGGTGGTCTGGTCTCCATTTCCATCGGGGTTTCCTCCTTTCCAGACGACGCCGTCGAGGGCGATGGCCTGGTGCGCATGGCCGACGAGGCACTGTACCGGGCCAAGCGGGAGGGCCGGAATCGCGTGGTGCTGGCTTCGCCCATCCCTCCCGATCAGGCCAGCTAGTCACCACCAGCCAAGGGCGCGCCCGCAACCCGGTCAGCATGCTGGCCAGTGCGCGCGTTCACGGCCTTGGTATTTCACGGTAGGCTTGGCGTATGAAAATCGCGGTCATTGGTGCCGGCAGCTATGGGACCTGCTTGGCAAAACACCTGGGCGATCAGGGCTACGATCTCACTCTCTGGTGTCGCAACCAAGAGCTTGCTCGCGAGATGGAGAGCACGCGTGAGAACAAGACCTACTTGCCCGGCTACAAACTTCCCGAGTGCATCACGATAACGACCAGCCTGCAGGATGCGGTTGCCGGGCGTGACATGGTTATCGGGGTCACGCCATCGCAGGCGATCCGCGAGGTACTCGGCGAGGCGGCCCAGTACATGCGCGAGGACGTCGTGGTCGTCAACGCCTCCAAGGGCCTCGAGGAGAGCACTTTCAAGCGAGCCGATGAGGTCTACGCCGATATCCTGAGTCCAGAGCAAGCGAGAAGGGCGGCCTTCCTCAGTGGACCGACCTTCGCAAAGGAAGTTGCCGCCGGCATGCCCTCTGCGATGG
>JAHEAK010000455.1 GCA_024642805.1 Kofleriaceae bacterium
TCCACCGTCGAGGCCAAGCGCGTCCAGGTAGAGAGCCCGAGCCAGACGGAAGCCGTCGACCTGGTCGCTGGTGAAGCGGAAGCGCCAGCCACGCTCGAGGACGCCGTCGAAGGCGCCGCGCTCGGCGAGGCCGAAGGCGAAGCGCTCGGCGAGGGCGAGCAGATCGAAGGTGAGGCCGAGGGCTGGGACATTCAGCGTGGCCCGGCAGACATCGAGCTTGGCCACGACATCGCTTTTTCCCTCCCCGAGGGCTACGGCTTCATCGAGAAAGTGCAGGCCATACAGGCGCTGGAGATGATGGGCAACTTCGGCAACGACGAAGTGCTCGGCCTGGTGGTCAGCAACGATGAGAACTCGACCTACTTCGTGGTCATCGAGTACTTCGATCCGGGCTGGGTCAACGACAAAGAAACCTTGAACGCTGACGATCTGCTCAAGGCCCTGCGCGAGGGCCAGCGCCAGGCCAACATCACCCGCCGAGCCAAAGGCTTCGAGCCGCTGCAGCTCGACGGTTGGGCCGAGAAGCCCTACTACGATCGGCAGCACCACCACCTGGTGTGGGCCATCACGGTCTCCGATCCCGCTGGCGCCTCCATCAACTACAGCACCCGAGTCCTGGGCCGCCGAGGCTTTGTGTCCCTCAATCTGGTCACCGAGGCCACCACCCTTGCGGCTGACAAGGCGTCCATCCAGGCCCTCTTGACGACCACCAAATTCAAAGCGGGCGCCACCTACGAGGACTTCAATCCCGACACCGATCACAGCTCCGGCCTTGGCATTGGCGCCCTCATCGCCGGCGGCGCGCTGGGCGCCAAAGTCGGCATCTTCGCCAAGATCGGCAAGTTTCTGCTCATGATCGTCTTGGTCGGCAAGAAGTTCTTCATCCTCTTCGTGGTTGGAATCGGTGCCTTCTTCAAGCGCATCTTCGGAGGCAAGACAGTCGAACCAAGCCACGCCGAGGATCTCGACGAGGCCGATCGCTCCTCCTTCTACGACTTCGCGGCTAGCGACTCCAAGCCGGCAGCAGATGCCGGTGAGAGTGGAGACGCCGGTGAGGACGAGCAGGTCTAAGCGCGTCGCCCTCGCATCCCGGGCTAACGCAAGCGCTCATGCTCGTCGAGATTCGTCGAAGGCCCGACGCCACTCGCTCGGCGAGATAGCGCGACGCCGCTGAAAGGCCTCGCTAAAGCGCGAGCTCGAGCGAAAGCCAACCTGGTGGGCAATGTCGGCCAAGGAGCTCTTGGTCGACTGCATGAGCCAGGCCGCGCGCTCCACCCGACAGTCGAGCAAATAGCCAAGCGGCGAGCGACCGACGAGCTCTCGAAAGCGACGAGAGAAATTGGCTGGACTCATGCCGGCAACCTTGGCCAGGGAGTCCACGCTCCAAGCCGCGCTCAAATCATCGCGCAGAGCGTCCACGGCCCGCAAGATGCGCGGATCGGCGAGCGCGAAGCCGGGCGATAAGCCACTAAGAGTTTGTAGTAAATCTACGAACAGGGACTCGAGCAGAGCCTCGTCGCCAATATGCGCTGCGACGGTCTCGGCACGAAGGTCTGTGAAGTCATCGAGTCGACGAATGCCAGGGCTCAGCGTCTGTGATCCGCACAGGAGGAAGAGCTGCGCGTGATCCAGGTGCACCACGCACTCGTCCACGCCCTCCTCTTCCGTCCAGGCTGAGTGCACGATGCCAGCGGGTATCACGCTCAGCTCGCCAGGACGTTGCACGCCAGCCTGCTCGCCAAGCGTGACGTGCAAGAGCCCGGTAAGCAGAAAGCAAAACTCGCTGGTGTCGTGATGGACGATGGCTTCGGGGCCCTTCATCCACGGGCCCAGGCGGCGGCGTGTCGCGGAGCGTATGAGGTGGCCCGACAAGAGGCCAAGCTAGCGCGCCAACTGGCCGCGCGGCAACACGCGCGTGGCCCGCCCCCGTCTCGAGGCCCGTCTCGAGGCCCGTCTCGAGGCCCGTCTCGGGCACGTCTCGAGGCCCGTCTCGAGGCCCGTCTCATGGCCCGTCTCATGCTCGTCTTGAGGCCCTCCTCAAAGCCGACAGATGGCCGCCTGGCTCTCACAGCTTGCGGCTTTGCACTCGCAGCTGCTCGGAGGCGCATCGGCAAGGCAGCTCTGGCCCTCGCTGCAACTTGGCTCGAGATCCAAACAGGTCGCCCCCTCGGCAAAGCAGCTGAGCTCGAAGGTCTGCAGGACGGCGGCCTCGCCAGGATCCGGAATCCAGGTGCCAGAGCCGTCCATACCGTTGTTGCCGTTGGCGTCGAAGAAGGCCACCAGGTTGTACTCGCAGTTTTCCTCACTCCACATGGTGGCCCTGCCATCGCACATATCGACTTCGAAATAGGCATAGCCCTCGTCGACCCTGGCATCGTCAAGCCGCCAGATATAGTGCGGGTGACCGCCGAGCTCGGGGTTGCCATAGCGCCTGTGCAACATGGCAATGACCAGGGTGCCAGGTGCCTCCTCGCTGCCTGCCGGAAGTCGCAGGCGACCTTGCACGATCGACGCGGGGTTGCCGCACTTGCTCTGGGCAAGCGGTGCCGAGCAGGCAAAGGGCGTGGCCACCGAGGCATCGGCCTGGCTCAGCGAGTCCCCTGGCGACTGGATGGCCTGTTCGGTGCCTCCACAGGAAAGAAGGAGCAGCAGAGGCACGACGCCGAGCGAAGACACAGGCAGAGGGACCGACTGGTGCATGGGCCGAGACCGCACAGGACGCACATCGGAAGGGCGAGATGGGGATGCTTTCATGCGCTCGGTTGTAGTCGCTGCCGACGCAATCGCCTTCCGGCTGAGCTTCAAAGGCCTTCCGCTTTCCGTCGCGGGCGCACGCCCTGCTATGCTGGCGACTTGCGACGCGAAGCGATCTGGACCTCTGGCTTTACCATCGCCTTCGTCGCGCACTTCTTCTTCTCCCTTGGCTTTTGGACCTTCGTCCACCTGCCCGGCTATCTGGAAGATCTGGGCGGCCGCGAAGTCGAGATCGGCATGGTCATGGGTTCGCTGTCCATCTCCGCGATTCTGATCCGGCCATGGCTTGGCACCATCATGGACAGGCGCGGTCGACGACCGATCGTGCTCTTGGGCGGCGTCACCAACTTCATCGCGGTCCTGGCCTACCTCAGTGTGGACTCGATCGGTCCGTGGATCTTCGTGGTGCGCATCGTTCACGGCATCGGCGAGGCGGCCCTCTTCTCGGTGATGTTCACCATCGCTGCCGATCTGGTTCCCGCCTCGCGTCGCACCGAGGGCATCGCCATCTTTGGCGTCTCTGGTCTCTTGCCACTCTCGCTTGGCGGCCTGCTTGGCGACTGGATCCTGGGGCGTTGGAGTTACAGCGCGCTCTTTGCAGTTGCAGCTGGCATTGCCCTCTTGGCCTTGCTCTTGTGCCTGCCGATTCGCGAGAGCCGCCCTGCGCGGGATGAGTCCAGCCCGATGAGCTCGCTGCTGAGTGTGCTCATCAGTCGACCGCTCTTGCCGCTTTGGATCTTGACCCTCGGCTTTACCACCGGCCTCACCTCCTACTTCACCTTCATCAAGACCTTCATCGCCCAGGCGCATATCGGTTCGGTGGGCGCCTTCTTTCTGGCCTACTCGATAACCTCCATGCTCGAGCGACTCTTTCTGTCCTCGCTTCCCGATCGCCTCGGCCTCAAGCGCGCACTCGTTCCCGCTCTGCTTTCGCTCATGGCTGGCCTCCTCCTGCTTGGTCACGCCGAGTCCACACTGGCCATCGTGGTTGCTGGCGCGCTGTGCGGCCAGGGACATGCTTTCGTGTTTCCGATCATCTCGGCGATGGTGATCGGCCGTGTGGCGCCAGACAATCGCGGCGTCGCCATGACCTTGTTTACCGCCCTCTTCGATGTCGGCGCGCTGATCGGTGGCCCCTTGCTCGGCATCGTCGTCGAGGTCAGCAGCTACACCACCATGTTCACCGTCGCGGCGAGCATCGTCTTGTGCTTTTCGCTGAGCTTCGTGCTGCTCGATCGCCACGCCCCGGCTGCTGCCCAGGCCTAGCCCAGGCCTAGGCACAGGCTAGCCACTAGCCGATGATGAGGTTGATGCCGCCAGCGGTGGCGGCGGCCAGGATCGCCCAGCGCAGAAACTTGGTGCCGCCCTTGATGGCCGCCTTGGCGCCGAAGACAGCGCCGATCGCCGAACCAACCGCCAACACCGAGGCCGCCGACCACTCGACGGCGTCGTTGCGCGCAAAGACATACAGAGCGATGGGCGAGTAGGCAGTGGTCCACACCACCTTGGCGTAGTTGGCGCGCGACAGGTCCATGCCGCCTGCCCAGGTGGCTACCACCAGGAAGAAGTAGCCCACGCCGGCCTGAACCAATCCGCCGTAGAGGCCGGCGATGGCCACGCCCGGCACCAGCAACCAGACCTTGTAGGAGCCGACCTGGGTGCGCGGTTTCAGCGCCGCCAGGCCCGCCGCAAACAAGATCACGCCACCCAGAATTCTTCTTACTTCATCGTCAGGGCGAGCAACGATGATCAGCGCACCAACGGTTGCTCCAGCGATGGCCGGCAAGAGCCCGAGCACCACATCGCGATCTAGCTTGTGTGTGCCTCGAAAGGCCCATAGAGCGGCCAGGCCCTGCACGACAATGGCGAGGCGAATGCTGCCGTTGGCCACCGAGGCCGTGATGCCCGTGGCGGTGAGCAGTGGAATCAAGAGCAGGGAGCCGCCTCCGGCCACGACGTTGACGTAGGCGGCGGCAGCACCCGCACCCAACATGGCAAGCATTTGAAGAGGCTCGAACATATGCGACGATCATATCGAGTGCGCAGCGACTTGGCTGGCTGTGGCAACCACTTTCATGCCCAGCTTTCGGCCGCAACACATGTCGGTGCAAGGCCTCGACTCACACCGGGCGGGCGGTTTGGCCTCGCGCTTCGCGCGGCAACTCGAGGACGATGGCAAAGCCCTAGTCGCTAGCGCCCGGCTTGGCCAGGTAGAGCGATCCGCCCATGCTCTG
>JAHEAK010000456.1 GCA_024642805.1 Kofleriaceae bacterium
GTCTCTGTAGAACACGGCGAAGACGTGACGCTTTTCCTCGTCGGCGCGCAGACGGACGCTCCCAACAACGTAGCCTGGATGCCTTCGCTGCACATTCTCTCGCGCCCGTTGGCGAGCTGCCTTGCGCGTTGCGTCGAAGAGGCCTCGAAGACTGAACATAAACCGAGTATCTATGGAGCGCGCAGGCGATACAACCCTCCTTGGCGCGCGGAGGCTTCTCGTTGGGGGCTGTACTGGCTTCGGCGAGGCCAGCGCCGGGGACACAATGACCTTTGACTCGACGGGTCGAATGGTCACCTTCCGTATTCGCAACCTCACCCGCAAGCCCGTGACGATCGTCAAGCGCTTCTCTTGCTCGGGGCTCAGTGACTGGTGGCTCGAAGGCGGGGCCGATGGCAAGGCGTTCGGCTCGAACTATGCCTATGAGCCCGTGCGCAATGGATTGAGCCAGCACCTCGAGACTCGTTGTACCGTCAACGTACCGCGCAGCTACTTGACGATTCGGCCGGGCAAGGTTGCGAGCATTGAGATTCCCTTTGCAAAAGCAGATGCTCTCAATAGCGGCGACCTATTCCTTCGCGCCGGGGCAAGAGTCAATTTCAAGGTGAGCGGCAAGGAAGTGCTACTGCAGTCGCCCGCGGTACGGCGAAACTGAGCTGACCTTCAGCTCGTTGCCTAGGAGTCAGGTCTCAGCTCGGTCCAATCAACTTGGTCATCGAGGATGCCGATATCGATCTCGCGACCTCGCTCGGCGGGGCGCCAGCCTTTTTCGAGACCGATCCGAATTGCCTGTCGAACAGCGAAGGGCGGTAAGGTATCGATCGATCGACTGACGTGCTTGCCAACCCTGTCGTACTCCTTCTTTAGTCGCGCGTATCCGAACTCGGCGCGCAGCACCTGCTCCGGGTCTTTGGCCAGCTGTACCCGCACTTCGTGCACCTCGCCGCCAAGCCGGTCCCTTTCACAGAAGAGCCCAATGTAGCGATATTGCACTTCGTCAACGACCAGGCATCGACTGCCCTTCCTTGGAAACGCCATCCAGCCGAGCATATCACCGTGTCAGAGGTCGACACCTGTCTTCCCTGCTAGCAAGGCTTTACAGAAACGCGCCGGCTCACGACTCTGTATCAGGGCCGAAGACTCGAAGTTCCTGATCGCAACGACAGGCTTTCGCGGTCTGCACGGCGAAGGTAACGACGGTGCGGTCCAGCTCCACCCTCGACCATCAATCCGACAAGCGGTAGGATTCCGCCATGGGCCAGGTGCGCATTCACAACTTCACGGTCTCGCTCGATGGCTACGCGACGGGCGAGGGCCAGTCTCTCGAGTCTCCCTTCGGCCACGCGGGTATGCGTCTGATGTCGTGGGCGATGGGCACGCATACCTTTCAGGGGATGTTTGGCGAGCTGGGCGACAATAACGAGCTCGACGACAGCTTCGCCCGCCGCTGGAACGATGGTATCGGCGCCGAGATCATGGGTCGCAACAAGTTCGGGCCGCAACGCGGACCGTGGGCCGACGAGACGTGGCAGGGCTGGTGGGGCGACAATCCTCCCTTCCACACGCCGACCTTCGTGCTCACCCACCACGTGCGACCGTCGATGGTCATGCAAGGCGGAACGAGCTTTCACTTCCTCGATGCCTCTCCGGTCGAGGCGCTTGCCCTCGCGCGGGAGGCGGCCGGCGACCGCGACATCCGCATCGGTGGTGGCCCGTCGACCGTGCGCGCGTTCCTCGCCGCCGACCTGGTCGACTTCATGCACGTCGTCGTCGCGCCGATCGTGCTCGGTCGGGGCGTGCGTCTATGGGATGGGCTCGAGTCCCTCGAAGAGCGTTTCACGATCGTGCCCACGAGCTCATCGAGTGGCGTCACGCACTACACCTGTGCTCGTCGCTGAGACATCCACGGCGCTAGTGAGCCGGATGCGTGTTTGTCTTCAACTAAGAATGTTTGGGAAGCGAAGTGCGGTGGCGCGACAGGCCTACGCCTTGCTCAGAGCGCCCAGCAAGAACATGGCGACCAAGAAGACGACGACAGCAGCAACCAGGATGCGGGGCTTCCAGTTGGTGGGCGGCTGATAGACGGCGCCCGGCCGCTTCGGATCGACGCCGAAGTAGCGACAGAGCCTTTCGATGGCCCAAGGCGAGCCGCCGGAAAGCAGGTCCATGATGCTCGAGGCATCTCGCGCCTCCCGAGCACGCGTGTAGCGCGCGATATCCTCGTCGCTGATCTCGTCGGCGAGGTTGTGTGGCCAGCTCTTGCCTTCCCCGGCGCCCTCATTGCTGCCCTCATCGGTGCCCTCGTCGTCGGCGAAGAAGTAGCTCGACTCCCAGGCCTGCGCTTGTCCTTCTTGCGCAATCCAGCCATCTTCGTCACCGGAGTAGAGGAGCTTGCGCACCAGCCTGCCGGACTGCCAGTGCTCGATGTCCTCGACGCTGGCCGTGGTCTGCAAGGCGAAGGCTAGGACGGTGCAGCCCAGCTCCTCGGAAATGGCCTTGGCGAAGGGCGGCGGGCCCAGGCTGCCGAGTCGAAGCTCCGCCTGGACGAGCAGGCAGGGCGCATCACCCGCGTCGACCACAATGTGGTGGCGCAACGCGGCAGCCCTCAGCTCCGCGGGCCGGGCTCCATCGATAATCGCGCCGACCCAGGTTGCCATGGTGCTGTGCATATACCACCTGACGCGATCGTCGCAACAATGGTAACAGGCTCTCTTGAGCCTCTGCGTTAGGACCTTCTGTTGCAGACGTCTCGGCGCAGGGATAAGTAAGGGTGAGCAAGCCAGTCTACGATAAGTCCTTCTAAGAGGAACTCTGGTCAAGAGCCATTCGCGAGCACCCCGACAAGCTTGCCAAGCGGCCACCGAATGCCCACTTGCTCGGCGAACTCGAGGACCTGCGCCCGGGCCGTGCACTCCACGCCGGGTGTGGACACGGGGCGGAGACCTTTTGGCTCGCGGCTCATGGTTGGCAAGTCTCGGCGATCGATTTCTCCGCAAGCGACCTGGCCCAAGGCAGATGCAAGTCTCTGTCAAGAGCGCGCTCGCTGCGCTTGATCCTAGCTGCTGGGAGTTCATCGTCGCCGAGGAGCGCCCGCGGGCTTCCGCCGGCACTGGGGTCGATGCTGTTATCCGCGCGAGACGCCTGGGATGATGTTTCGGTAGACAGGCTACTCGCCGCACATCAGTTCTCCCGCACACCATTTGGGACTAGTATTGCGCTTTCATGGAAGAGATGGAGCACGCTGCGGCCCACGCCTACTTTGATGACTTGGTGCGTGAGGTCGCGGCGCAGCTTCGCAGCTGGCTGGGCTCGGTTCGCGAGGAACTACCTGCCGGTAGTTACCTCTGGATCGTCAACGACGATGACACGGTTCGCTTCGGCGTCGGCGGCACCAGTCCGCCCTCTCGTTGGGGGCGAAGCGGCGAAATCGCGCCAGATCTGGTCTCGGGTGGGACCTACGAGCTCGATACGTCCACGCTCTATGACTTACTCGATGAGAGTTTTGCCAGCGACCAGCTCACACGCGTGTGCATCGAAGCGGCCTCTTCGCTCATCGCGGAACTGGACCTGTGGTGCAACCATTGGGTCACAGGCGCGGAACGACGCCCGACCGTGAGCACCCAGAAGATGCTCCTCAAGACCAAGCTTGGCCGGGCTGTCGAGCAAGGCGAGCACGACACGATCGAGAGCATCCTCGCTGCCACCGATACCCAGTGGAACCAGGTGTCGGCCACCGGCATGTTCAACATTGCTTGCGCCCGTGGCAACTTCGCCGAGATGGAGCGGTGGCGACTGCTTGGCGCCCCCATCACCGACGATCCACGGCAACTGGCCACCGCTGCGGGCAATCTCGATGTGGCTCTGGTCCGGTGGTTGCTCGAAAGGGGGGCCAATCCTCAAGCTCTCGATCGGAATCGCTCGGCCCTGCATCACGCGCTGGCTTCGGGTGATCACGACGAGCGAGTTGCCGAGATCGTCCAGTTACTCGTGGATGCAGGTGCCGAGCCCAATCTCTCCGACCCGCAGTACTCGGCACGTACGCCACTGATGCAGGTCGCCCAATACGGCCCAATATCGGCGGCCGCGCCCCTGCTGAAGGCGGGCGCCAGGGTGGACGGACGTGACTCGGATGGACTTGGGGTGGTCGACATTGCCGTCGATGCGAGGCGCTTTGCGCTGCTGCCCATCCTCGAGGCTCACGGGGCGGTCATTGCGCCTGCCCAGCAACTGCTCGCCAGGGCCTTCGAAGCGCACCGCGAGGAGCGCTTCGGCGAGCTTGCCGAACTTGCCAACGAGTTGCTGGAAGCATGGCCTCAGAAGCCTGAGGCACACATCCTCGCTCTCAACGCCCTGTGCAAAACCGGCAAATCGCTCGAGGCCCTGTCACTGGGGGCGACGGCGCTCGATCAGAACTTTGATGAGAACCTGATGAGCATCGTGGTGCTGGCCGCCGCCAAGTTAGGAGAGTTCACTGGCGCTCAACAACTATGGCAGACCTATCGAGATCGGCTCGACGCCAGCTCGTATGCACCCCTGATCGTCGGCAATCTCTTGCATATCTACGCCGCCAACGATCAGGCTCGGCGCGCTTATAGAGAACTCTTGCCCTGGGTTGAATCGCGAGAAGCAGAGCAATCTGCCGACTACGCGCTCCTGTGTTTCAATGGAGCCTGCACCTACGCACAAATGCAAGAAGGCGACAATGCGCTGCGTTTGCTGCGCGCGGCCCTCATGGCCGGGTACCCGCTGCAGCGAGTCGAGGACGAAGAAGACCTAGCCCCCGTTCGAGAACACCATCTGTACGCCGCCCTCATCGGCGCGGCTGACCCATCGGAGGTTGACCCCCCCGATCGCAGCATTTCACTCGAGATGGCCGAATACGAACTTGGACGACTGCTCGAGCGCGCCCATGCCGAAGCCGCGCAAGTGGAATCTAAGCACATCGCCGCACTGCTCGCGGAACTCGGAGCCTTGATTGCCAATCC
>JAHEAK010000457.1 GCA_024642805.1 Kofleriaceae bacterium
GCGTGCGCCGCGCGTCCACCGGTAAGTCCGTGGCCCGTGTTGCCACCGACGCCTTGGCGATCACCGAGCTGGATGCACTGGTCGCTGAGCTCTCGCGCAAACTGGCGGCGCCGATCGAGCACGCGCTCAAACCCGTCGAGCCGATTCGCTTACCGACCGCGGTGGTGCAGGGCACTCGGCCCGTCGAAGGAGCTAGCGCTTCGCCCAGCTCAGCCCCCGGTCCTGACGTCTTGTTGGTGACCCCGGTCGGAATGGCGGCCAAGGGCGTGGTATCGATCGAACAGCCCGCCACCGCCGGCGCCCTGGAGATGTTGTCTCGCATGGGCCTCCGAAGTGTTCGCTCGGATTCGCACGAAACCCTGGCCCTGGTTGCCGAGCTGCGCACAAGCGGCGCTCGCTACGCCTTGCTGATCGAGGTCCAGCAGGTGCGCTTCTCCTACAAGGAAGTGCTCTCGGCGCGTGGGCGTGTGCGCATCTTGATGCTCGGCGTCGATGGCTTGCCTGTCTTCGACAAGACCGTCTCTACTGACACCCTGGTGGGCGGGCGCGGTGATCGACATCAGGCCATCGTCTACCGGGTCGTTGAGCAAGCCCTCGACATGAGCCTTCCCGAGTTTCGCTCGCTCAAGGACGCCTCTTCGTCATGAGCAGGAGCCTGGCGTCTGCATTGGTGTGCCTCATGGTCTTGCTCGTGGCCGGCGGCAGGGGCTGGGCACAGCAGACCGATCGCGCGAGTCGAGCCGCCGACATCGAGCGAGCCAATCGCGCGCTCGACGCGGGCGAATTCGATCAAGCACGATCCATTGTTCGCGTTGTCATCTCGGCAGGGCCTGCGCTCACGCGTCTGGAGCGGGGGGAGGCCTTCCGCATCCTGGCTCTCTCCAACTTTTTTCAGGACAAGACAGAGATGGCGCGCGCAGCCTTTCTCGAGTTTTTGCGAAGCGATCCGGATGCGCACCTCGATCCGGCCCTGGTGCCACCGGAAGTCATTGCGCTGCTCGAAGATGTGCGCGCACGTCACAGCGCCGAGCTCGATAGCTATCGCAAAAAGCCAAAACAGAAGCGCTACCTCTTGCTCAATCTGGTGCCAGCAGCCGGGCAATTTCAAAACGGTGAGCGCAGCAAGGGCGTGCTGCTCGGCGCGGGCATGGGACTGATGCTGAGCGCCAACCTCGCCTCGTACTTCGTGCTGCGTTCCATGTGCGACGATGTCGATCGCACCTGCAGCAGCAGCAGCGGCAAAGACCGCACGAGCCTCGCTCGCTCGCTCCAGACGGTAAATATCTTAGCGGGCGTTGGTCTCTTGTCGCTCTACACCTACTCCGTCATCGACGGATACCTCGGTTATCGACGAGCGACGAAAAGACAGCAGCAACACGCTGACTACATGTCTGTCATGCTCATTCCCGAGCAGGGCGGCGCTTCTCTTGCTCTCTCACTGGGCTTTTAGCGCCAGGGGGTACGTGGCTGCGGGCACCAGCCCCCTCCGACGAGTTCAAGCAGAGTGTAATCGAGCAAACGGGTGTTACAGGCTGCGGGCTATATGCCTCGAATGCCCTTGAAGCTTACAAAGCCAGGAGGCTACTCTCGCAAGAGCCGATGAGACGCCCTGTTCCATTCGGGAAGTACCTCCTGCTCGACCGCATCAGTGTGGGCGGCATGGCTGAGGTCTTCAAAGCCAAGAGCTTTGGCGTGCAAGGCTTTGAGAAGGTCATTGCCATCAAACGCATCTTGCCTTCCATGGGCCAGGACGATGAGTTCATCAAGATGTTCATCGATGAAGCAAAGATCGCCGGCCAGCTTGCCCACGCCAACATCGGTCAGATTCACGAGCTTGGACAGATCGACGGCTCCCACTTCATCGCCATGGAGTACATCTGGGGTCGCGATCTTCTGCAGCTGCAGAACCGATTCAAAAAGCTCAAGAGGCGCCTGCCCACCACCGCGGCCGCTTTCATCGTCATGAAGATTTGCGAGGGCTTGCACTACGCGCACAAGAAGCGCGACGTGCTCGGCTCAGCGATGGAAATCGTCCATCGAGATTGCTCGCCGCAAAACGTCGTCGTCAGTTACGAGGGCGAGGTCAAGCTGATCGACTTTGGTATCGCGCGCGCTGCGTCTCGTTCGGCTCGCACCAATGCGGGCGTCCTGAAGGGCAAGTTCGGATACATGTCGCCAGAGCAGGTGCGCGGCTTGCCCCTAGATCGTCGCAGCGACATCTTCTCGCTCGGCATCATTCTGTTCGAGACTCTCACTGGCAAGCGGCTGTTCAACGGCGAGAGCGACTTCTCGACCCTCGAGAAAGTGCGCAACGCCGAGGTCGACGCCCAACTCCTAGTCGAAGCCGGAGTGCCCGAGCAGTTGCAGCGCATCACGATCAAGGCGCTTCGTCGAACCCCCGACGACCGCTACCAGTGGTGCTCCGACATGCGAGACGATCTGCGAAATTACCTGCAGACAACCTCAGAGGCGTATTCCTACCGCACCCTTGGCGAGGAGATGCGCGCCGCCTTTGGCCCTGAGCTAGCACGCGAGCAAGAGCTGATGGACGTCTACGCCAAGATCGGCAAGGGTGGCATCACACAGGAGCTCTTCGAACAAGCGCAGGTCTTGGTCGGTGGAGACGAGTCCAGCATCGAAGGCTATGAGGACTCCGGGGTTCTTCGAGCACGTGAGCACGCGCTCGCTCGAGGCAGTCAGCCCAGGCGCGCAACCAGCCGCGACGACTTTGAAGACCACCCAACAGAAATCTTTGGAGAGGTGGGCATCCAGGAACTGATCGGCGAGGCCTCCGATCGCGGTCAAGCGCAGCCGCTCATTGCTGAGCTCGGCGAGATCAAGGTGCACGTGGCCGACGATACCGGCACGCCACCACCGACCACCTATCCCGGCCAGGGTGGCGGCGACGCCAGTCCACTGGTCTCCTTCGTCGAGAAGGCCGTTGCCAGCGTCGGACCCGTTGACGCTTCGGGCTACACAGGGACGGAGCGGGCGACGCTACCGCAACCGGGGCGTCGCGCGGTGGGCATCAAGCCACGTCGAGGTATGCGCGACCTCCTCATCGGTGGAAGCGTGGCCCTGGCGGCCGTTCTGCTGTTGGTGGCCGTCAAGGTGCTCTTCTTTAGCTCCGAGGCCAAGACGCCTGCTGCGCGCGCGACCTTGGTCGTGCTTGTCGGTGACAAGACCGCGGCCGACGTCTTCCTTGGCGACAAGAAGATCGGCGCGGTGCCAGCCGGCGATCCACTCACGGTCGAGGACCTCACGCCCGGCTCGTACACGATCCGGGTCTCGCGAGCCGGCGCGGTCGCCTGCGACGAGGAAATCAAGCTCGATGCCGAACGCATCGAGGTCTTCAATTGCGATTTCGCCAGCGAGCGACAGGGGCGTTTGCAGCTCACGGATTTACGAGCCGACGACGTGGTCATCGTGGACGGCAAGATGGTCTCGGCCGGCGCGCTACAAGGCGGGCTGGAGCTGGTGGCCGGGCGACTGCATTCGATCGCTGTTACGCGCGAGGGCAACCTCATCGATGAGTTCGATGTAACCCTCAAGGGTAAAGAACAGTTCTATCACAAGGTGCGAGTACCCGAAGTGGCCGTCGCCGAGGACGAGTCGATGGAGATGACTCCCGACTTGATCGAACGCAAGAGCAGCGAGGAGGTCGCCGTCAAGGAACCCAAGCCGGAGCGTGGCACCAGCTCTTTGCTGGGACTGGATAGTCGCGACCCCGAACGTCCCAAGAACAAGGCGCCGAGCAACAACGAACTCGAAAAGCCAGAGCTCACCAAGCCCAGAGTCGACAAGTCAGGAGTCGACAAATCGGGAGAGCTCTCGCCGGAGAACGAGGACAAGGCTCCCGCGGATACCCATGGCTACTTGACCGCGTGGACTCGGCCCTGGGCCCGTGTGCACGTTGATGGCAAGGACACAGGCAAGGTGACGCCGATTGCTCCAGCCGCTCGCATCAAGCTCAGCCCTGGCTCCCACCAGGTGACCTTCATCGTTGGCAGCAAGTCCCACGACTTCACCGTCGAGATTAAGGCCGGCGAGGAAACCAAGCTCGCCAAGATCCTCGAGTGAGCGCACGCCGCCGAGGCGCCACAAACTACTCCTTGGTTTCGTCGGGTTGCGTCGTTCGCAGCTTGAGGGTCCGCAGCTTGCGACCGCGCATGAGTCGCTGGCGAACACGATCGTGTTGACGCAACTTGTAGGCGTAGTGGTTGTTGTCGCCCAGCTCGTTTTCCTGCGCGGTCTGTTTGTCGGCTAGCTGGAACTCGGTCAAGACGAAGACGACATGGCCAAATTCGTTGGAAGGCTCGGCCCCAAAGCTCTCGACGCGCACGGGCAGGTCGGCCACGAAATTGATGATCTTGTAGTTGGGCGCGGAGAACTCGTTGACGGGCAGGCCGGCGGTTCGCACGGCTTCCTGCTCGAGGTTGTCGTCGCCATCGAGGCGCACCCGTTGGCCGTGAATGCCTTCCAGATCGGAGAAGGGAATCAGGTGATTGACCGATTCGTCCGGAACCACGTAGTTGAAGGGAATCAGACGGTGGTGCAAGGCAGCCATGATCGGCAAGAGGTCGCTCTTGTTGCGAACGATCATGCGAAAGCGCAGCTTGTCGTAGATGTTGGCGGCCAGCGTCGAACGCTTGGCGATGAGCTTGGAGATGAGCGAGTCGAGGGTCTTGCGACTCCATTCGAACTCGATAATGGGGTAGCCATCGGCGCGCAGCTCCTCGACGACCCGCATGACCTTGAGCTCGATGGCGTGGTACATGCTGTCCTGGGAGATCGATAAGCGGGTAGCTAACTCGCGACCCGCCAGGTGATGAATGATGTGCATCACCTTGAGCACGACGCAGGCCCAGACTTGCTGCCTGCCCATCTTCGAGGCGATCAGGAAGAGGTCGCGCGCAGGCAGGTCCTCGGCGATGGCGTCGGAGAGCTCGAACTCGAAGTTGTGGGTGAGGTAGTCGAC
>JAHEAK010000458.1:0-3503 GCA_024642805.1 Kofleriaceae bacterium
AGCTGTGCTCAAGCTGCTGGTGCACGGTGAATTTGCGGTGGACAATGCCCTTGCCATCGGTAGCACCGCCACCAGGCAACCACGATGGCACTCGCACAGACCAAGCGAAGACCTCAGTCCCCAATCGGCGAGGACTCTTTGCGCACGGCCACGGCGGCCCTGCCACGCCCAGGCCCCACGGCCTAACCCAAGACGTGCTACCACCGGCGCTCGCTCCCATTTCTTCAGCAGCCTGCTAGGCCGGCCCCAGCCGACCAAGCTGTGTGTCGAGGGCCGCCAGAAGCTCGCGATTGCCATCTTGATAATAGCTACCGAGCTTGTCCTTATACCTGTTGGTCTCGCTCAGGAAGGTGCTGATGGTGGCCGGGTCATCGAGGGTTCTGGCGTAGCTGCCGTACCCCTCGTGGGCCAGGTAGCGCGCGTTCATGACCTGCTCGAATTGGCCACGCAAGGGGACGGCCAACATGGGCTTGTGCAGGTACACGGCCTCGCCCATGAGGGTGAAACCGGCGCCGGCCACGACCGCTTTGGCACTCTTAAGGTCGTCGATGAAACCGACCTCACTGAAAGGCATGTGCCGCAAGTTGCCTTCCACGAACTCCTCTTTCAGATCGCGACGCATGCCATAGATGCGACACTCGATGCCAGTGCGAGCCAGCGTGCTTTCCAGTCCTTCGTTGCCCTCCGCGGTCTGATAGACCAGGAGATGCTCACCCTGGCTTGGCGAGGCCTCGAGAATTTCAGGGCGCAGGATGGGCGGGTGCAGGCTGGTGTTCTTCTTGCGAATCTCGGGATGAAAGAAGGTCGTAATCAAGTAGTGATCGCAGAAGGGCAACTTGCCCTTCACGAAGGCCTTGGTCATGTGAAAATTGGTTCGGTCTCCCTTGAGGACTTCATCGGGATGGGTGCAGCGATTGATGATCTGCATATTGTCTATGCTGATGATCGGAATGCGCTGGGTCTGGCCGTAGAGATAACTCCACGACTCAAAATCACTGATGACCACTTGCGGTACGAATCGATCGATAAGCTCGAAGTAAGCTGCGATATTCTGCGGTACGCCAGTCGTGCCGGCGAGAATGTTCGACCACACGGTCTTGCCGCGCTTGATTCGGTTCTCCTCGAGCACCATGTGAAATCCGTGAATCTTTGTCGTCATTCCAAAGCGCGCGCTCAGGTAGTCGGCGGCTCGACTCGAAGCAACGATCTCGATCTCGTGACCAGCAGCAAGCAAATGCTCGAGGACCACGCGCGATCGCATGGCGTGTCCCATGCCTTCCCCAGTCACTCCGTACAGGATTCGCATAGGGACATCCTATCGTGAAGCGAGAGCCGACTATAGGGGCGCGCAGGGTTCGTCGCATTTGGAGCGAGTTCGTGCCGGCGCACGAGCTGTGCTTGCCTGCGGTACAAGGCATGCTCAAGTTGCGGGCGATCGAGGTGTTGCTAGCCGTCACGCCCACCTCGCTGGCGAGCCTACCGGGGGTCATCAAGAGCTTTGGCGATGCCGAGCTACGCCTTGGCTTGTGGCCTATGCTCGATGACACCCAGGGCCGCTGGGGCAGTACCTTCAACGCGCAGGACTACGGCAAATTCGTCTTGCAAGTCGCGCAACTGGCACGACCAGGCACGACCATGGCCCTGGATCTGGAGCCACCCATCGACCTGGTTCGCCGCCTCTTGCGCGCGCAGCCTTCCGCGCTCAGTGAGCTCTTCTCCGCCGGCGGCCGCGAGCGCGGCCTGAGCGACTTGCAAGCGCTGGCAAGCACGCTGCGCGCACGCGGATTTCCTCTGCTGGCCGCGGCCCCGCCGCTGGTGCTTGCCGATGGTCATGGCAGCCCCGCCTGGCAGTGGCTTTTGGGCACGCCCTTCGCCGAGCTGCCCTTCGACGTGCTCAGCTTCATGAGCTACACCTCCTTGCTCGAAGGCTACTCCTCTGGTTTGTTGCCGCGCTCTGCCGCCGTCTCGCTGCACGCCACCAGTACTCGACGCGCTCGTGCGATCTTTGCTGCGCGCGCCAGCATCTCCTTGGGCGTTGTCGGCGGCGGCGCACTCGGCGACGAGCGCCCCTACCGGCATGTCGAAGAGCTGCGTGAAGACGTCGCGGTCGCACGCTTTCACGGGGTCGACGACCTGGGTCTCTTCGGTCTCTCCGGCGTGCTCAGCCAAGCTCATCCCGAGAGCTGGCTCGACACCTTCGTGAGCACCGAAGCAGGCGCGCACCAAGGTCACTCCAAGCGATCGCGATTGCTGGTCGCAGCGACCCGTGGGCTGAGCGAGGGCATTCGCCTCTACCGCCGCTTTCACGGCCAGGGTCGGAGCAGAGGCGCCTAGCTCTTGGCGACTGTGCAAGCGCGGGACAATCCGGTGCCTTTGCCCCCAGTCTTGGCGTCATTTCGCTAGCAACACCCTGAAATAACGGGGCGCTCTTCGGCTCGAACCTTGCTGGTACTTGGCGGGTGCCGGGAACAACTTCTTCGTCCTCCCCCGTCAAGTCGACGCTTGCCGAACGCTTCTGGTCGTTGGCGAGAGCCATGGACAAAGGCGAGTCCGCTGACGATCCCAAAACCGTCGTGCGCCACGTCCTTGCCATCCTCGACGCGCTCGATACCGGCGAGGTCGGTGATGAACTCACCGCCAACACGGTCAGCTTTCTAGCCCTCTTGCATCAGAGTGAAGCGCAGGGCGATCTTCTCTACGCATCACCGGAGCAAGCGCGCGGTGAGCGCATGGACGAGCGCAGTCTGGTGTTTTCGATCGGCGTGCTCATCTTCGAGAAACTCACGGGCCGTCACCCTTTCGGTGCAGACGGAAATCCTCGTCGTCTTGCGCGCATCCAAAAAGCCGAGATGGCTTCGGGCGTCGCATACTTTCAAACCATCTCCGGCCCCTTGCGCAGCATCTTACTCAAATGCATGGGCCCCTTCCCCGATGAGCGCTGGCGAACGATTGCCGAACTTCGTCAGCAACTAGAAGCCTTCGTGGAAGATCGCGCCGAGCCGCGCGCCAGTCGCACCCTGCCCGCCTTGCCTGCCGAAGACGATGAGGTCACGCAATTCCACGTCAAGGCGGCGAGCCCCAAGGCTCTGAACGTCGCCGCGGCTCGCGAGTCAGAGCGACGCGCCCACAGCTTCGTTGGTGGACTTCCCACCGCCTCCGCCAAGCTTGGGCTGGGCGTCAAGCTCAGCTGGATGTTTGCGGGTGCGGGCCTCGGTGCACTGCTGATCTGGTTCGTCAGTGGTCGCGCAGGTGAGCATAGTGCTGGCAGCCAGGTCGCCAAAAAGGTCGAGGTCGCGCCGACGCGATCGAGCAGCCCCGGCGAGGGCGAGCAGAGCACGGCCCCGCGGGCACAGAGTGCCGAAGCGATCGCGCCGAGCCACGATGCACCTCAGGCTGCCGCGGATGTGCCACCAGACTCGCAAGCCGCCAAGCTTGGTGCCGCCACTGGATCCGCCACTGGATCCGGCGAGGCAAAAGCTGGTGAGGCGCAAGCTCCCGCAGTG
>JAHEAK010000458.1:3559-4969 GCA_024642805.1 Kofleriaceae bacterium
CAGCCCCGCAGGCGGCACCAGGCGCGGGCACTGGCACCTCGATACCGGCACCAGATCCCAATTTGGCTTTCGATATCGAGCAGGGCGGTCAGCAGGCTCTAGCAGCCCTTGCCACCTGCTTTGCCCCGGAGCGCCTGTCTGTCGCTCTCGACGTGGGTGCCTCCTTGCACTACGCGCGCAACGGCTACTCCAAGAAGGTCTTCTTTGGCCGCGAAGCCATCAGCCAGCAGGAGCGCCAGTGCATGTCGGAAGTGTTAGTCGGACTCACGGCCGGCGGACCTCCCGACAAACCCACTACGGTAAATTACAGCTTCTTCATCGGCGCACAGAAACATCGTGTGCACGCGCACCTCGTGGTCGAGAAATAGACACGCGCTCGGATAGGCGGTCGCCGGAAAAATCGCCGGAGCGAGGCTGCGTACGCGTAAGGCTTGCGCGACTGGCCTGGCGCTGCCACCTATCTGCTCGAAGTGCGCCCCTGTGTAGCAGGCACAGGGAGTGCACCTTCGGGGCTCATGCCGAACACCATTGTATTGCTCGCAGACGCTTCCAAAGCTCGCATCTTCGACCTTGGCAAGAAACGCGGCCAAGCAGGTAAGACCGAGCCAAGCCTCGAAGAAAAAATCTGCCTTGCACATCCCGAGCGCCGCCACCGCAGCTCCGAGCTCTTGGAAGGCAACAAGCCCAGCGGCCACGGCGGACTCGGCTCGCACGCCCAGGGCCTGGACGATCGACGCGACTCCTGGCTCGATTCCGAGGACGAGTCCTTCGCCAAGGATGTGGTCAAGGCGCTGCACGAGCACGACGTGGAAACCGGTGCCACCGAGATCTATGTCATGTCCTCGCCGCGCTTCCTTGGCCACCTGCGCAAGAACTGGAAAGCAGGCATGCCCGAAGGCGTCTTCTACACCATCAACATCGCTGACTTCAGCGAGTCGGATGCCCTGCAGCACCTGCGCAAGCACGGGCACGTGCCCAACCTGCACTAGGATGCCCGGCAGCCTCTGGGCAAGCACGAGCCAGGTCCCACGTGCACGAGCACATCTCACGTGGACGAGCAAGTCCACATGCACACGCGCAAGTCTCCACTGGCACTAGTTGTGAGCGCCCTGCGCTGAGGAACGGCCCTTGCTGCCGCCCTCCTCCGCAGCCATGAGCTGCAGAAGGGCCTCGCCAGTGAGGGTCTCCTGTTCGAGCAGCTTCTCGGCCACCGTGGTCAATGTGCTGCGGCGAGCACTGAGAAGGTCGAATGCGCGTTGCGCCTGTCCCTCGAGAAGCTCGGCAATCTCTCTGTCGATGCGCGTTGCCGTCGTCTCGCTGTAATTTCGATCTTCCGATCCACCGAGGATGCCGCTGAGAAAGCCCAGCTGGCGCCCGTTGCCAAAGCTGCGCGCGCCCAGCCCACTCATG
>JAHEAK010000459.1 GCA_024642805.1 Kofleriaceae bacterium
TGACCCATCGGAGGTTGATCCCCCCGATCGCAGTATTTCACCCGAGATGGCCGAATACGAACTTGGACGACTGCTCGAGCGCGCCCATGCCGAAGCCGCGCAAGTGGAATCTAAGCACATCGCCGCACTGCTCGCGGAACTCGGAGCCTTGATTGCCAATCCCACTGCCTTGATCGACCAGTTCGAGACCCAGCTGCTCGAGTGCTTCGAGCTTTGGCAGAGCCGTGATCACGCCCCAGACTATGACGAGCCCTTGGCGGCGGTGCTCCTGCGATGGCCGGGAAGCGAGACCGTGCCCTTTGCAAGCAACGCCATGAGCTATGGCTTTGCTTCGCTTCGCTTGCCTGCACAGCTCCACCTCGGCCGACCGCGCTTTGGCGGGCTGCTCTTTGAAGAGCTGGGCGACATTGATCTGTCTCCTGCGGTCCAGCGCTTTGGCGACGCGCTCGAAAGTGAGAGCGAGCTGCGCAACTGCCGCAGTCTCGAATCCGCGTATTGCTTCGCGACCGCGCTACTCCTGGGCAGAGCCTGTGAAAAGGCGGTTAGGTCGCCCTCCTTCGCGCGACTCCGATGCGCGCCGCAGGTGTACTTCTTCCTGCAGCAGCACAGCCAGGAAGCTCAGCTCTTCTACGTCGCCACTCTCACGTCCTAGTCAGCGCGACGCCTGTGCGAGAAGCGATCGCCTTTACCTGGCGAAGCGCAGCGGCTCTCGACCTCGTCATTCGCCCCGGCAGGTCTTCTTGACCGCCTTGGCCATGTCCTTTGGCACCAGATAGTGCGCCCGCAGGATCTGACAGGTGCGATGGTTTAGTTTCTTTCTGCTGGTCAGATACATGGCGGCATCGTAGGCGAGTGGGTGTGCCGCGCTTCGTTTGGCGAAGGTGTCGCTAACAAAGTCCCTGAGTAGCTCGTCCTTTCTGCCCTGCTTGGTCCCCTGCTTGGCCCAGGTAGCAATGATGTCCATGAGCTCTCGCTCGGCACTCGATGCCATGAGGAAGGCCGCTCCTAGGGACGAGCCCTTTTTGTCGACGAGGACGAGGTAGTCGGCTCCAGGGATAAGCGCGTCTCCCTGCACGAGGACCTCCTTGCCGGCGCGATCCTTGCCAGCAAGTGTCTGTACCACGGCCGCGCGGGATGTTCTCGAGGCTCGTATCAGGGCTATCGAGCTGGCGGTCTCTGCACTTCGAAACCAGCCCCATGCCTCCTCGACAGGCCGCACCGCACTTTGCCGCTTTTCGAGTTCTTTGCGCAGCAGGCCTTCTCGTCTGCGATCGATGCTTGGATGCGGCATCGGCAGCTTGGCGATTTCATGCAACATGGCCCACTGGCCGTAGACCGCTGGCATCGCCAACTCACGATCGATAGCTCCTTCTAAGATCTTCGACCTCTCTTTGTCGTCGCTGGTGGCGATCCAGTCAGCGGCGAGCTTGATCCAGTCCTCGCCCTGATCGCCGAGCAGTGAGAACGCAGACGAGTCGGTGTAGTACCCGCCGCCAGGCCGCACGAAGACCAGGTAGTCGCGACCAGGAGTGAAACGCGGATCACAATTGCTCTCGATGGGCGGCAAGGGATCGGAGGCTGGGCCTTTCAAGGCTTTCACGATCGTGCCCTCGCCAAAGCCCGTCGCGTGAACGACCAGCACTCGCTCGGCCGTGTCGGCCATCACAAAGAAGTTGTTGTAGACGCCGCTATCGCAGGCCTCCACTTCGGTGCTCGGCATGCTCAAGGTCGCTGCCGAAAGGAGGAGAATCATGAGAAATCTATTCATCACCAGAGTGCTAACGACTGTGAATCTCAGTCGGTCCACTCTCATTTAGGATCGGTCGCAGCCGCCCATCCATGCGTTGCAGTGGCGTTGATCTCAGGTCTGAAAGCAGCAGAGCTCGATCGTTGGTTCGTCGTGCCCAACTCGTAGCCAGACGAGTTCCTCGTTGGTCGACATGCCCTCATCCTAAGAAGGCTGGGATGGCCGTGCAATCGCGAGGGAGGAATCCTTCACAGCGAGGACTCGCGCGGCGCGGGGCGCCTAGCGGAGGTATGAGGTGAACTGGCAAAGGGTCTCAAAGCCAAGCTTGGTCAGGATCGGTGCCGAGCTTCCAAGCATGGCGTGGCAGGTCGTTAGGCCGATGCCCGCCTGCCGAGCGTGCTCGCGTCGTGCCTCCACCAATGCTCGATAGACGCCGCGTCCGCGATACTCGCTGAGCACAACGCCGCCGAGCAGGTGCGCTGATTTTGGGAACGCAAAGTAGCTGGCGATCCCAACCCCCTTGCCCGCGATGCGCGCGATGAAGAAGGGGTTGGTGCCAGGGAACTCCCTCACGACGAACTCGTTGTACGGACGGAGGGTGGTGGACTTCATGGCCCAACCTTCCGACATGATCTCGTTGAACTCGTCCACGCTTTCGGGCACGACGAGCTCGACCTCGACGCCTGAGCTGCATCGTATCTGGCTGTGCGTGGCGGCCATGCCCGCGATCGAAACCGGGGTGAGGCCTCTGGCTTCGAGGCGCTTGCCGAGATCGTGGGGGCGACTATCTTGGGCCACCGTCCATCGAAATCGTAGGTTCAGCTCTTCATAGCCTCGGATGGTTTCGTCGATGACGCGATCGACATCGGTGTCCTCAAGTATCGCCAGGGAGATGCCATTGAGCCCGCCTTCTTTCATCGCGGGCGTGATGAGCTGATGCCAGTCGGGGCGATCGATACACTGGATGCCTGGAAAGGCGACATGGGCAGCTCGCGGCTGCACGAGCACTTCGTTGAGTAGGTCCAAATCCCGCACGCCAAAGCCTAGGCCAGCTCCAGCGCCAATCGCAATGACGCGGCTCCCAATAGCTCTGTGATCACTACAGCTCTGTGATCACTACCGAGATCCGGCGTCGGCGGCACCGCGACTCGCTCGCGCTCGCCGAGTCCATGTCGCCGAGTTCATGTCGCCGAGGCGCGACCAGGTTGTGCCCGAGTTTTACTTACTTTCAGGCGGGGGGAAGCGCACGCGGCACCAACCGCAATGATTCCTGTCGACCAACCTGAATCAGGTGCCAGATTCTGGCAACATTCCGTGGAGAGATGCGCGTAGAAGAAGCACTGGCTTTGCTCCAAATCGACGAGGTCGAGAGCCGGAAGTCGCTCAAGCGCGCGTACTTGAGAGCCGTGCGAAGGCACCCACCAGAGACCGATCCGGACGGTTTTCAGAAGGTGCGCGTGGCATTTGAGTTGCTCGAATCTTTTGCTGAGGATGGGAGAAATCCCAGTCCTCCGACACTCGCAGTCCCAGCGCAGGCGCCGGTGTCGCCGTCGGGTATGGACGCGAGACGGAGCGCTTCGTCGCCCCAGCGTGATGCAAGGCCTGCGCGGCCGACAGCCGCCGACCTGCTAGGTCGCCTCGTCGCGGCCTACGAAGCAGGTGGCGAGGTCGAGACGAGCGTCGACATCGCGCGCGAGCTCATCGAGGCCCTCAGGCTAGAAGCTCGGCCGCAGGAGTACGTTTTCGAACTGCTTGAGTTCGTGCTCGCGCTTGAACAAGAGGAGAAATCCCGTGAGGCCAGAGAGCTCTTCAAGTCCATTCAGTCGCTGGTGTCGGAGGCACGAGTTGGCGCCTTTCTGCCATCGGATACGGTTGCCATGATGCTGCTCCTCCGTGAGCTCGCCGAGCTCCGCGACACATTCGACTCAGAAATTAGGGCTGCCATTGCCTCGGGACTCGCAGCTCGCGATTCTGCAGCCTCTGAGCCACGGCTCGTTGCCATAGCAAGAGACCGCCCGGAGATAGCCAAATACGATCTCCTTCAGTTGAAATTGCGCGCGCCGAAGCTTCACGCCATGTTCTCCGAGCCCTTATCACCTCTGATCTACGGCGCAGCAACCCTGCCTCTGGCGCTTGCCTGTCCACTTTATGCGCTCATACTTGCGCGATACGACTTCGCTCTAAAGCATGTCATCGAATTTCGGCTGTTGTTTATCAAGGTCGCTTTGGAGCTATGCCTTCTGAGCGCCGCTGGCTTCGCCTTCCAACGATTTAGGTGGGGCCGTCTCGGCAGCGTCTTCATTCCGCTTGTGGTCTTGGTGTGTCCCGTTGCGGTCGTCGACGGCTGGGCTGATCTCTCCCTCGGCGGGCTCGCCGCAGCAAGGGGGGCCATCCAGATGCTTGTGTGGTCAGTGGCAATGCTCTTGCTCATCATTCATTGGTGGGGACTTAGCTCGCAGGTTTGGAACGCTCGGAGCGAGCAGGAGTCGTATGAGTGAGGCGAGGGGCAAAGGGCCACTCGTTGGGATTGATCTCGGCACGACAAACTCACTCGTCGCGGTCTTGCAGAATGGTGCACCCGTACTGATTCCCAATGGGATAAACGAAGTACTCACGCCGTCGGTGGTGTCGGTCGACGCTTCTGGCGAGATCCTCGTAGGGGCTGCGGCTCTTGCGCGTGCCTCAACGCACCCCGAGCAGACGGCGGCGGCATTCAAGCGCGACATGGGCAGTGACCGCAGGATCCCCCTTGGCAATGCACAGTACAGCGCAACAGAACTCTCCGCGCTCGTGCTGCGCTCACTCAGGGAAGACGCAGAGGCGTATTTGGGGCATCCCATCGAGGAGGCCGTCGTGACGGTTCCTGCCTACTTTGGTGAGGCGCAGCGACGCGCCACCCAGGCGGCGGGTGCCTTGGCAGGACTTCGCGTCGAGAGGATCATCAACGAACCTACCGCCGCCGCCCTCGCGTACGGACTTCACCATCGAGACCGCGAGGTGAGTGCCGTTGTGCTGGATCTTGGCGGAGGTACTTTCGATGTCACCGTTCTCGAAATCACGGAGGGCGTTATCGAAATCCAGTCCTCGGCTGGCGATTCCCGGCTGGGCGGTGAGGACTTTACGGGGGCGCTTGCCAACCACGTGGGCGAGCGGCTTCGGGATGCTGGCCACGTGCTCGCGCCCACTCTCCAGAATCGAGCGCG